>NZ_JBSFRG010000014.1:0-137324 GCF_053589115.1 Rhodococcus sp. NPDC003383
ACAACCCCCACAAAAAACGGAAAACTAGGCGCGGCCCCGTCAACCCCCCACACCCCCCCCCCCCCCCCCCGCCCCCCCCCCCCCCCCCCCCCCGCCGCTGTTTTCCATTTCTGTAGCACGTCGCCGGGAACCGTCACGGCGATCTCACTGTCACGTAACACTCTCGTCATGGGCACCCTGTTTCCTTCTATTCGACACCGATTCCTATAGTGAAACCACCAGTCGAATCCGAGGAGCCCCCATGACGCTGGAAGCCACCGACACGTCCGTGCTGCGCCTCCCGTCCACGAACGGCCATGTCCCCGCGGCATCCGAGTCCCCGAGCCTGACCGAGCTCGCCCACGCGGCCGGTACCCGTTTCATCCTCGCCGTCTTCACCACCCTGTCCGGAAAGCCTTGCGCCAAGCTCGTTCCCATCGAATCCGTCGAGGAACTCGAGACCGAGGGCGTCGGCTTCGCCGGCTACGCTGCCGGCTCGATGGGCCAGGTTCCGAAGGATCCCGACCTCGTCGCCATTCCCGACGCCTCCTCCTTCACTCCGATCCCGTTCGTCCGCCCGGGTCTCGCGCTGGTGCACTGCGACCCGCACGTCGAGGGCAAGCCGTGGCCGTACGCACCGCGTGTGATCCTCAAGTCCGTGCTTGCACGAGCCGCCGAGCTGGGCCTCGAGGTCAACGTCGGCGCCGAGATCGAATACTTCCTGGTCAACAAGGACGAGAACGGGACGCTGCGCACTGCCGACGCGCTCGACATCTCCCGCCAGCCCTGCTACGACGCCCGCGACGTGACCCGCATGTACGAGCACCTGACGTCGATCTCGGAGGCGATGAACACCCTCGGGTGGGGCAACTACGCCAACGACCACGAGGACGGCAACGGCCAGTTCGAGCAGAACTTCCAGTACGCCGACGCGCTGACCACCGCCGACCGGGTGGTGACCCTGCGCTACCTGATCTCGGTGCTCGCCGAACAGCGCGGCATGACCGCCACGTTCATGCCCAAGCCGTTCGCCGACCGCACGGGATCGGGCATGCACATGCACCTGTCCCTGTGGAGCGACGGCGCCTCGGCATTCCCCGACGCCTCCGACCCGCGCGGCCTGGGCCTGTCGAAGACCGCCTACTCCTTCATCGCCGGGATCCTCGAGCACGCCTGCGCACTGCAGGGCGTCATCGCGCCGACGGTCAACTCCTACAAGCGCACCGGCGCGACCAGCACCTCCTCCGGCGCAACCTGGTCGCCGCGGTACGCGACCTACGGCGGCAACGATCGCACGCACTACCTGCGCGTCCCCGACCACAACCGCGTCGAACTGCGCGGCGGTGACGGCTCTGCGAATCCCTATCTCGCCACGGCCGCAACCGTCGCCGCCGGCCTCGACGGCATCGAGCGCAACCTCGACCCGGGCACCCCGGGTGTCGGAGGATCCACCGACACGCTGCCGATGACGCTGCTGCACGCGATGGACGCACTCGAGGCCGACCCGGTCGTCTCCGGCGCCCTCGACGCGGCCGGCGCGAATGTCTCCGACTACTTCGCCTCCCTCAAGCGCGAGGAGTTCTTCCACTGGCACAACACGGTCACTCCGTGGGAGATCGACAGCTACCTGACCGCCTTCTGAAAACCCTTCGGCTTCTTCCGGATTCATCGAACAGAACCATCGAACAGGAGAGACGACCATGTGTGGAATCGTCGGACTTCATCTGCGGGACGCCTCGCTCGAACCCCGACTCGGCAGCCTGCTGACCGGAATGCTCGGGCAGATGGTGGACCGCGGACCGGATTCGGCGGGCGTCGCCGTCTACGGCAACCCGGCCTTCTCCCCCGCTGGCGAATCGTCGGTCTCGGTGCTCGATGCGCCCTCGGATCTCGCCACGGTCGTCGGCGACGCACTGGGTGTGACCGTCGGTGCGCTCGACCTGGCACCGACCACCGTGCTGCACGCCCCCGTCCCCGCGGCCCTGCTCGCCGACACCGTCCGCAGCGTGGCCCCCACGGCGACCGTCATCGGCTTCGGTGACGACGTGACCGTCCTCAAGGGAATCGGCGACCCGCGCGTCCTCGCAGAGAACTTCGGCCTGCCGGCCGCGTCCGGCTGGCAGGGAGTGGGCCATACCCGCATGGCCACCGAATCCGCTGTCACCGCAGCGGGTTCCCACCCCTTCGCCGTCGGCCCGGACCAGTGCCTCGTCCACAACGGATCGTTCTCCAACCACCTGTCGATCAAGCGCGAACTCGAGGACGAGGGCGTGGTGTTCGACAGCCGGAACGACACCGAGGTCGGCGCGCGCTTCGTCGCGAAGCACCTGGCGGAGGGCGCGGATCTCGAGAAGGCACTGCGACTTCTCGGCGAGCGCTTCGACGGGTTCTACACCCTGCTCGTCTCCACCTCCGATTCCTTCGCCGTGGTCCGTGATCCGATCGCCTGCAAGCCCGCGATCGTCGCCGAGTGCGACGCCTACGTCGCCATGGCCTCGGAATTCCGCGCTCTGGCAGGACTTCCCGGCATCGCCGACGCCCACATCTTCGAACCCGAACCGGACCGGGTCTACGTGTGGCAGCGCTGACCGGCGCCGTGACCACCGACTCCGTCGCAACGACCACCGACCCCGCCGTCCCCACCTCGTCCCCGGAGGCAACCATGACCACCGACACCCTGCTCCCGACCGCCACCTACGACCTGGCGGTGACCACCACCCGCGAACTCAACGCGGCACTGCACGCGACGGAGGCCCCCGCCTCGGTCGAGGTCGTCAATCCGCAGGGCGCCCACGCGCTCGCGTGCGGACTGAACCGGCCGATCGACGTCCGCATCGACGGCCACGTCGGCTACTACGCGGCCGGGATGAACCAGCACGCGAACGTGACCATCGACGGCAACGCCGGCGTCGGGGTCGCCGAGAACATGATGTCCGGCACCGTGCGCGTCACCGGCGACGCGTCACAGTCGGCCGGCGCCACCGCCCACGGCGGACTGCTGGTGATCGAAGGCAACGCCGCCGCCCGCTGCGGAATCTCGATGAAGGGCGTCGACATCGTCGTCGGCGGCAACATCGGTCACATGAGCGCCTTCATGGGCCAGGCCGGCCGCCTCGTGGTGCTCGGCGATGCCGGTGAGGCCCTGGGTGATTCGCTGTACGAGGTGCGGATCTACGTGCGAGGCAGCGTCGCCTCCCTCGGCGCGGACTGCGTCAAGAAGGAGATGCGCCCCGAGCACATCGCCGAACTGCAGGAACTGCTCGACGCGGCCGGCTTCGACGCCGACCCGGCCGAATTCACCCGCTACGGCTCGGCCCGGCAGCTCTACCACTTCCACGTCGACAACGCTTCGGCGTACTGACGCCCCCGACGTACTTCCGCCCGCTCGACCCCCGAGGAGACTTCCATGACCTTCCAGCCCGGACTGCGTGAGTCGGCCACCTTCGACCGCAACGTCATCCACGAGATCCAGCGCGCCGCCGCGACCGGCATCTACGACATCCGCGGCTGGGGTGCCAAGCGCAAGGTTCCCCACTTCGACGACCTGCTCTTCCTCGGGGCGTCGATGTCGCGCTACCCACTCGAGGGCTACCGCGAGAAGTGCGAGACCGACGTCGTCCTCGGCGACCGCAACGCGAAATACCCCCTGCACCTGGATATTCCGGTGACCATCGCCGGTATGAGCTTCGGCGCCCTCTCCGGTCGCGCGAAAGAGGCCCTCGGACGCGGCGCCAGCGAGGTCGGCACGTCCACCACCACCGGCGACGGCGGCATGACCCCGGAGGAGCGCGGACAGTCCAAGCACCTGGTCTACCAGTACCTGCCCTCCCGGTACGGGATGAACCCCGACGACCTGCGCAAGGCCGACGCGATCGAAGTCGTGCTCGGGCAGGGCGCCAAGCCCGGCGGCGGCGGCATGCTGCTCGGCCAGAAGATCACCGAGCGGGTCGCGGGGATGCGCACCCTGCCGGTCGGCATCGATCAGCGCAGCGCGTGCCGGCACCCCGACTGGACCGGACCGGACGACCTCGCCATCAAGATCCTCGAGCTCCGGGAGATCACCGGCTGGGAGAAGCCGATCTACGTCAAGGTCGGCGCGACCCGCACCTACTACGACGTCAAGCTCGCCGTGAAGTCCGGCGCCGACGTCGTCGTGGTCGACGGCATGCAGGGCGGCACCGCCGCCACCCAGGACGTCTTCATCGAGCACGTCGGTATCCCGACCCTGGCGGCACTCCCCCAGGCCGTGCAGGCCCTGCAGGAGATGGGTGTGCACCGCACCCCCGGCGGCGTGCAGCTGATCGTCTCCGGCGGCATCCGCTCGGGCGCCGACGTCGCCAAGGCGATGGCCCTGGGTGCCGACGCCGTCGCCATCGGCACGGCCGCCCTGATCGCCCTCGGCGACAACGACCCGAAGTACCAGGCCGAGTACGAGAAGCTGGGCTCGGCCGCCGGCTTCTACGACGACTTCCAGGACGGCAAGGACCCGGCCGGCATCACCACGCAGGATCCCGAGCTGCAGGCCCGCTTCGATCCGGTCGAGGGAGGCCGCCGGCTCGCGAACTACCTGCGCGTGCTCACCATGGAGGCACAGACGATTGCCCGGGCGTGCGGCAAGTCGCACCTGCGCAATCTCGAACCGCAGGATCTCGTCGCCGTCACGATGGAAGCCGCCGCCATGGCTCGGGTCCCCCTGGCCGGCACCGACTGGATCCCCGGCCGCAGCAGCTTCTGACCCCGTGACGACCCCCGCAGCCCTGCTCGACGACCTCCGGGACTGGCAGGCACAGGCCGTCTGCCGGTCCCGGGACGTCGACTTCTTCGACGACGCACCCGAGGCCGTCGCCCGCGCCAAGTCCGTCTGCGCCTCCTGCCCCGTGCTGGAACCGTGCCGCGACCACGCGGCACTGGCCGGTGAGACACACGGGGTCTGGGGCGGGTTGACACCCACGGAACTGATTCGTCACCGGTGGCTCGCCCGAGCACGACACGAACGGGCCTGCCACAACCTATTCTCGAGAGGACACGACAGATGACCGCCTTCGACTCGCTCTGGGCATCGATCCTCGACGTCGGCAAGCATCCGACGACCGGGGGCTACCGTCGATTCGCTTGGAGCGACGCCGATCTCACCCTTCGGGAGTGGTTCCGCGGGTGTGCCGCCGAACGCGGCATGGACGTCGAAGAGGACCGCAACGGAAATCTCTGGGCCTGGTGGCTACCCGAAGGCTGGGTGGGCGATCCGACCGGCGCGTTCGTCACCGGCTCGCATCTGGACTCGGTGCCCGACGGCGGCGCGTTCGACGGTCCCCTCGGCGTGGTCTCCGCCTTCTCCGCGGTGGACATCGTCCGCGAGCGCGGCATCGTCCCGACCGTCCCGATCGCGATCACCGCGTTCTCCGACGAGGAGGGGGCTCGCTTCGGAGTCGCGTGCGTCGGCAGCCAGCTCACCACCGGAGCACTCGCTCCGCAGCGCGCGCTCGGTCTGCGGGACCGCGACGGAATCACCCTGGCCGAAGCGATGACCCGCGCCGGCCGGGTGCCCGAACACATCGGCGCCGACCCGGCTCTCGTCGACCGGGTCGGGGTGTACGTCGAACTGCACGTCGAACAGGGCCGGGCACTCGACCTCGTGGACGCGCCGGTCGCGGTCGCGTCGTCGATCTGGCCGCACGGCCGCTGGCAGTTCACCTTCACCGGCGAAGCCAACCACGCCGGTGCCACGCGCCTGGTGGACCGCCACGACCCAATGCTGGCCTACGCGTCGTCGGTGCACAGTGCCCGCTCGTGTGCCGCGTCGGCCGGCGCGGTCGCCACCTTCGGCAAGATCGAGGTATTGCCCAACGGCGCCAACGCGATCCCCTCGGAGATCAAGGCGTGGCTGGACGCTCGTGCCGCGGACGAGGAGACCCTGACGAAACTGGTCGCCGAGATCGAGGCCGAGGCCCGCCGGCACTGCCTGCCGGACGAGATCGGACTCGACGTCTTCGCCGAATCCATCACCCCGATCGTCGAATTCCCCGCCGGACCCCGCGAACGGCTGCGCCGGGCACTGTCCCATCTCGGAGACATTCCGGTGCTCCCCACCCAGGCCGGACACGACGCCGGCATCCTGTCCGAGAAGGTCCCCACCGCAATGCTGTTCGTGCGCAACCCGACCGGAGTGTCGCACTCCCCGCACGAGTTCGCCGAGCCCGGCGACTGCAACGTCGGCGCGCAGGCCCTGGCCGACATCATGGCCGACTGGACGGCGGGCAGCTAGATGGCGATACAGGTGGTGCGGGCCGGCGACCGACGTCGGGTGCCCTGGCGCAACGGCGCCGGGACGACCGAGGAGATCGCCACCGGCCCCTCCGGCGGTGGCGACCGACCCCTGTGGCGGATCAGTCTGGCCGATCTGGGGTCGGAACCGAGCGAGTTCTCCGCCTTCCCCGGCACCGACCGCATCTTCACCGTCGTCGGTGAGCACGGCGTCGAACTCGACGCGGGCCACGGATCCGAGTCGGTGAAGCCGTGGAGCCCCCACCCGTTCGCCGGGGAGGATGCGCCCCGCTGCATCCCACAGGGCGCCACCCGCGCGTTCAACGTCATGACCGACCGCGGGGGTGCCGGCGCCACCGTCACGTACCTGCCGCTCGACACCGAATTCGTCTCCCGGCCCGACGGAATCACCGCCCTGTACGTGCGGGCGGGCACCGTCCACGCGGGCACCGAGCACGCCGAGGCCGGCGACTGCATCGTGATCCGCAACGAGGCGATCACGCTGCGAGGAACCTCCACCACCGGACTGCTGGTGCACATCCGTCCGACCCCTGCTTCCCTCCCGTAGAACCGATCTCTCCCCCATCGACATCGACTTCCCCACGGACCTCCCTCGGGACGTCCGTCCGAACAAAGGATCCTCAGGTGACGGACACGACAAAGTTCCTGATCGTCGGTGGCGGCCTCGAAGGCCTGGCCATCGCCTACTCCCTCGCCGACCGCGGCGAGACCGACGTCCTGGTGCTCGAACGCGACACCCTCTGCTCGGGCATGACCGGCAAGTCCAGCGGCGTCGTGCGGTGCCACTACGGCACCCCCTCGCTGGCGGCGATGTCCTGGTACGGCGTCGACATCTTCACGCGCGCGACCGAGATCTTCGGTGACGACATGGCATTCCGCCAGTGCGGCTACGTCGTCGGGGTCGCGGAGAACAACGTCAAGCCGCTCGAGGCGAACATCGAGATGATGCAGGGCCTCGGGATCGCCACCGAACTCATCGCGCACGACAAGATGGCGGAGCTGTGGCCGGGCCTGAACCTCGACGACTTCGCACTGTTCGCCTACGAACCGCTCGGCGGCCGGGGTGAGGCCTACATGGCCGGAATGGCGTTCGGGGCGACGGCACGTCGGATGGGCGTGAAGATCCGGCAGAGCACCCCGGTGGTGTCGCTGCTGCAGAACGCCGCCGGCCGGGTCTACGGCGTCACGCTCGCCGACGGTTCCGAGGTGCACGCCGAGCAGGTCATCGTCGCCGCGGGCCCCTGGACGCCGGCGCTCGTCGCCGGAGTCGGCGTCGACATCGACGTCAAGGCGCAACGCGCCCAGCTGGTCCTCGTCGACCAGGGCGTCCCGACCCCGGAGGTCCCCGTGCTGTCCGATCTGGCGGGCCTGCAGTACATCTGCCGCGAGCCGAACGGCGAACTGCTGGTGGGCAACTCCGATCATCAGGCACCGGAGTACATCGATCCCGACAAGTACGTCAACCGCGCCGACGACTCGACGATCGAGAAGAACATCATGAAGCTCGGCAACCGCCTGCCCGACATGCCGGATCCCCGGCTCACCAGCTCGTACGTCGGCGCCTACGACGTCACCGAGGACTACAACCCCGTCATCGGCCCGTCGCCGGTCGAGGGCCTGTTCCTGGCGACCGGCTTCTCCGGGCACGGTTTCAAGATCTCCCCGGCCGTGGGCAAGCTGGTCGCCGACCTGCTCATCGACGGCAAGACCGACCTGCCGAACGTGAATCCGGACGATTTCCGATTCTCCCGCTTCGAGGAGGGCGACCTGCTCCTGAGCCTCAATCCCTACGAAGGAGCCGGTGAGATGCGCTGATCCCGGCACCTCCGACGGCCCTGCGCCCTCCGCGGATGCACTCGCAGCCGCGGAGGGCTCGCCCGTCACCGAAATACCCACCGCGAGAGGGTGTCCACTACCGGTGAACAAACGCTACGCTGCTGACATGGCCAGCCCCGACCGTCCCGTCCTCTACGACGATTCCGGACGCGAAGTCCCCCGCGGCACCCCCACGGGTGTGGATCTCGAACGGGCGATCGCCCACCAGGTGCGGTCGTTGCGCCTGGCCAGCGGGCTGTCCGTCGGGGACATGGCCGCCAAGGTGGGGATCTCCAAGGCGATGCTCTCGAAGATCGAGAACGCGCAGACGTCGTGCAGCCTGTCGACCCTCGCCCGGCTCGCGGCCGGCCTCGACGTTCCCGTCACCTCCCTGTTCCGCGGCGCCGACACCCGTCGTGAGGCCGTGTTCACGAAGAATGGCCAAGGCGCCGAGATCGTCGGCCGCGGTACGCGCGTCGGCCACCACTACGAGTTGCTCGGGGCACTGCGCGGACAGCACAAGCGGCTCGAACCGGTGCTCGTCACCCTCACCGACGCGAGCGACGTCTTCCCTCTCTTCCAGCATCCCGGCACCGAATTGCTGTACATGCTCGAGGGTGAAATGGTCTACGGGCACGGCGATTCCGAGTACCACCTGCAACCCGGTGACGCCCTGCTTCTGGACGGCGAGGGCCTGCACGGACCGAACGAGCTCGTGACGCTTCCCATCCGGTTCCTTGCAGTCACCGCGTACCCCGACAATCACCAGGGGTAGAGCGGCGTTCAGTCCAGGAACAGGTCGAGCTGGAGTTCGCCGTCGCCGGCCCGGTACTTGTCGAGGTCGGTGATCCCCGCCGCGGCGAGCACCTCGTCGTCGATGTAGAAGTTCCCGGTCGCCTCCGTGCTCGGTGACGTGAGCACCAGATACGCAGCATCCGCGTAGATCTCCGGTGTCCGGGACGAATTCACCATCTGCTCGCCGCCGAGCAGGTTCCGCACCGCGGCGGTCGCGATGGTGGTGCGCGGCCACAACGAGTTCACGGCGATGCCGTCGCCCTTCAACTCCTCGGCGAGCCCGAGCGTCGTCAGGCTCATGCCGTACTTCGCGATGGTGTACGCGAGCGCTCCGCCCGCCCATTTGGGATTCAGGTTCAGCGGCGGCGACAGCGTCAGGATGTGCGGATTACGCCCCGCGCTCGCGGATTGCCGCAGCGACGGAATCGCCAGCTTCGAGAGCAGGAACGTGCCGCGACAGTTGATGTCCTGCATGAGGTCGTACTTCTTCATGGAGATCCGGTCGGTCGGCGACAGGTCGATCGCGGACGCGTTGTTCACCACGATGTCGATTCCGCCGAACTGTTCGACGGTCCGGCGCACGGCCTCGGCGACCGCCTCGTCGTTGCGTATGTCCCCCACGAAGGGCAGTACCCGGCCGCCCGCCTCCTCGAGTTCGGCGGCCGCGGTGTAGATGGTGCCCGGCAGTTTCGGGTTCGGTGTGTCGGTCTTGGCGATCAGCGTGATGTTCGCGCCGTCCTGCGCCGCGCGGAGCGCGATCGCCAGGCCGATGCCCCGGCTGCCGCCCGACATGATCATGGTCTTTCCGGCCAGTGGCTTCGCGTCCGGTGTGCTCATGTGGGCTCCTCGTCGACTGCCGTCCGATTATGCCCGTCCGGTCACTGCCGTGTGCCCGAAACGCGCGGGTTCCCTCCTGCCACGGCAACGGCAGGAGGGAACCCGTCAGCGGTTCACTTCACGGTGGGAACGACCACCTCCCGGTCCGCCGCGAATTCCTCCGGACGCATCTTGGACGGCGCGCTGGCTCCGAAACTGTCCATGACGTAGGCGGTTTCGCCGTGCACCGGGACGTCGATACCCATGATCTCGGTTTCCTTGTCGACGCGCAGGCCGATGGTCTTGTCGATGGCCTTGGCGATCAGCCAGGTCACCGCGAAGCTGTAGGTGAACACCGCGGCCATGGCCAGGATCTGACGGCCCAGCAGGTCGATGCCACCGCCGAAGAACAGTCCGTCGACACCGGCCGGCGCCGCGGCAGTGGCCACGAACGCGATGAGCAGGGTGCCGACGACACCGCCCATGAGGTGGATGGCGACGACGTCGAGCGAGTCGTCGTACCCGAGCTTGAACTTCAGGCTCACGGTCAGGAAGCACACCGCGCCCGCGGCGAAGCCGATGAGCAGCGCGCCGAGCGGGGAGACGAGGCTCGCGGCAGGGGTGATGCCGACGAGCGCGGCGATCATGCCGGACACCGCGCCGAGCGTCGTGGCGTGCTTCTCCCGGATGCGTTCGACGAGCAGCCAGCCGAGCAGGCCCGCGACCGCGGCGATCATCGTGTTCAGCACGACCACGCCCGCGGTGTGGTTGGCACCGCCCGCGGAACCACCGTTGAACCCGAACCAGCCGAACATCAGGATGCCGCCGCCGAGCACCACGAGGGGGAGGCTGTGCGGACGCGGGACGTGCGGGAACCCGCGGCGCTTCCCCAGCGCGATCGCGAGTGCCAGCGCGGCGACGCCGGCGTTCATGTGCACGGCGGTGCCGCCGGCGAAGTCCTGCGCGCCGAGCACGTTGGCGATCCATCCCCCCTTGGTGCCGGCGTCCTCGTCGTCGAATGCGAACACCCAGTGCGCAACCGGGAAGTACACCAGCACGACCCAGATCCCGGAGAAGATCATCCATGCGGAGAACTTCATGCGGTCGGCGACGCCACCCGCGATGATCGCGACGGTGATGCCCGCGAACAGCAGGTGGAACGCCGCAGTCAATGCGGCGGGCAGCCCGTCCGACGGCTCGAGCAGCGAGCCGAGTCCGATGTCGGTGAACGGATTACCGATGAGTCCGAGGCCTCCGACACTGTCACCGAGCACCGCGGCCGGGCCGAAGAACACCCACACCACCCCGGCGACGGCGAAGCCCCCGAGAACCATCATGATCATGTTGAGTGCGCTCTTGACCCCGAGCATGCCGCCGTAGAACAGCGCGAGCCCCGGGACCATGAGGGCGACCGCCGTGAATGCCGCGAGAACCCAGGCAGTGTCGGCGGCAGCGATTGCCTCTTCCATACGTGTCCACCTTGTTCAGTCCTGAGGGAAATCCCTCCAACGTTTACCGGCGATCGTCTTATGTCGTTCATCACCGTTCCCCGAGAGTGAACGGTCTGTGTAAAACGCGGCCTCGCCCGCGGTGAACATTTCGTTAAGCACCCGAGTGGCCGAGGCAACATGAGCCGGGTCACTATGGACTCATGACGAGACGCGCACCTGTGGACGACATCGACGAATCGACGCTCGAGGTCACGGAGGCAAAGGACCACGCCGCCGGGGTTCCGGCAGTGCTCGTGTCGCTGCAGCGCGCGTACGCGCAGATGGGGGCGGCCCGCACCGTCTCGACCCTGACCCGCCTGAACCAGCGCCACGGATTCGACTGCCCCGGCTGCGCCTGGCCCGAGACGCCCGGCCACCGCAAGCCCGCCGAGTTCTGCGAGAACGGCGCCAAGGCGGTCGCCGAGGAAGCCACCCTGCGGACGGTGACCCCGGAGTTCTTCGCGCAGCACTCCGTCGACGAGCTGGCCGGAAAGACCGACTACTGGCTCGGTCAGCAGGGCCGGATCACCCATCCGATGGTGCTGTGGGCCGGTGGCAGCCACTACGAGCCGATCTCCTGGGACGCCGCGTTCGAGCTGATCGCCGACGAACTGCGCGGCCTCCCCTCCCCAGACGACGCCGTGTTCTACACCTCGGGGCGCACCAGCAACGAGGCCGCGTTCCTCTACCAGTTGCTCATTCGCAGCTACGGCACCAACAACATGCCGGACTGTTCGAACATGTGCCACGAATCGTCCGGCAGTGCGCTGATCGAGGCGATCGGCATCGGCAAGGGGTCGGTGTCGGTGCCCGACCTCGAGCAGGCCGATCTGATCCTCATCGCGGGGCAGAATCCCGGGACCAACCATCCGCGGATGCTGTCGACGCTCGAGAAGGCCAAGCACAACGGCGCGAAGATCATCGCGATCAATCCGCTGCCGGAAGCCGGCCTGCGCCGGTTCAAGGATCCGCAGAAGGTCAACGGCGTCCTCGGGCACGGCGTCGACATCGCCGACGAGTTCCTGCAGATCCGGCTGGGCGGCGACATGGCCTTGTTCCAGGGTCTGGGCCGGCTGCTGCTCGAGGCCGAGGACGCCGCGCCCGGCACCGTCGTCGACCGCGCGTTCGTCGACCGGTACTGCGCCGGGTTCGACGAGTACGAAAAGCACATCCGTGCAGTCGATCTCGATGTGGTCACGGAAGCCACCGGCCTGACCGAGCAGCAGCTCCGTGCCACCGCGGCGGATCTTGTCGCGTCGAAGGGGACGGTGATCTGCTGGGCGATGGGCCTGACCCAGCACACCCACGCGGTCGCGACGATCGGCGAAGCCGTGAATCTGCTGCTCGTGCGCGGCATGATCGGCAAGCCCGGGGCCGGGGTGTGCCCGGTGCGCGGGCATTCGAACGTGCAGGGCGACCGCACCATGGGTATCTGGGAGAAGATGCCCGAATGGTTCCTGGCGGCACTCGACACCGAGTTCGGGATCACCAGCCCCCGCCGGCACGGCTACGACACGGTCGAGGCGATCCGGGCGATGCGCGACGGCCGCGCATCGTTCTTCATGGGGATGGGTGGCAACTTCGTCTCCGCGACCCCGGACACCGCGGCCACCGAGGCCGCGCTGCGCAACTGCGCGATGACCGTCCAGGTGTCGACCAAGCTCAATCGCAGCCACGTCGTGCACGGCCGCACCGCGCTGATCCTCCCGACACTCGGCCGCACCGATCTCGATGTGCAGGCGAGCGGCAAACAGATGGTGTCGGTGGAGGATTCGATGTCGATGGTGCACCTGTCGCGCGGCCGACTGCACCCGGTCTCCGAACACCTGCGCAGCGAGGTCGCGATCGTCTGCGGTCTCGCCCGAGCCCTGTTCGGCCCGGATCATCCGGTGCGCTGGACCGCATTCGAGGGCAACTACGATCTGATCCGCGATTCGATCGCGCGGGTCGTGCCCGGGTGCGAAGACTACAACACGCGGGTGCGCCGGCCGGACGGCTTCCAGCTGCCGCATCCGCCGCGTGACGCGCGCGAATTCACCACGAGCACAGGCAAAGCCAACTTCTCGGTGAATCCGCTCGAATGGGTGCCGACGCCTCCCGGCCGGGTGATCCTGCAGACCCTGCGCAGCCACGATCAGTACAACACCACCATCTACGGTCTCGACGACCGCTATCGCGGGGTCAGCAACGGACGCAAGGTGATCTTCCTGCACCCGGAGGACGTCGTCGAACTCGGTTTCGCCGACGGGGATCTCGTGGATCTGGTGTCGGAGTGGACGGCGGCGGACGGGACCGTCGAGGAGCGTCGCGTCCACGACTTCCGCATCGTGCCCTACAGCACACCGCGGGGCAACGCGGCCGCCTACTACCCCGAGACGAACCCGCTCGTGCCGCTCGATCACGTCGCCGCGAAGTCGAACACCCCTGTGTCCAAGGCGATCACGGTTCGGCTGGAGAAGTCGGGGTCGGCCTGATGGGACGCGTCACGGCACGACGACCGGTCCTGCGGATCACCCCCGAAGGGAACGTCCGCCGGCCCGACACCCTGGCCGTCGAGGAACCCCTCGAGATCAGGCTCGCGGGACGGTCGCTGACGGTCACGATGCGCACGCCCGGCCACGACGTCGAACTCGCGCACGGTTTCCTGCTCGCCGAGGGCATCATCGGCAGCCGCGAGGACATCGTCGCGGTGCGGTACTGCAACGGTGTCGACGAATCCGGCGCCAACACCTACAACGTGCTCGACGTCGCGCTCGCCGACGGTGTCGACGTCGCGGACGGCGCCGGCACCCGGAACTTCCTGACGTCCTCGGCGTGCGGGGTGTGCGGGAAGGAGTCGCTGGACCAGGTCCGCACCCGCACCCGCTTCCCGCTCGCGACCGACGGGCCCGCGGTCACCGCCGAGGCGCTGGCCTCGATGCCCGACGCGCTGCGGAGGCGGCAGAAGATCTTCGACACCACCGGTGGACTGCACGCCGCGGGGCTGTTCACCCCGGACGGCGTGCTGCTCGCGGTCCGGGAGGACGTCGGCAGGCACAACGCCGTCGACAAGGTGCTCGGCTGGGCACTGATCGAGGACCGGGTCCCGCTCGCGGAGACGGTGCTCATCGTCAGCGGCCGCGCGTCGTTCGAACTCGCCCAGAAGGCCGTGATGGCCGGGGTCCCGATGCTCGGGGCGGTGTCCGCGCCGTCGTCGCTGGCGGTGGACCTCGCGGCCGACGCCGGCCTGACGCTCGTCGGATTCCTGCGCGGTGGATCCATGAACGTCTACACCGGCGCCGATCGCATCAAGGCCGGCGGCTGACCCCGACGGTCGGCGGTTGGCAGTCGGCGGCGACGGGTCGGCGACGGCAGCCGCGTCACCCCCCGTCTTCTCCGAGCGAATGTACCGTTCGCTCGATCCAAGGAGACGAACGGTACATTCGCTCGGAAGCAGGGGGCGCTCGGAAGCAGGGGCGGTCAGCTCCGGCGCGGGCGCGGGACGGTCTTGTCGACGAACAACGCTTCGACCGACACGCACACCGTGCCGTCCGCGGTCCTGATGTCACCGACCGTGTTGATCTTCGCGCCGTCCTGGGACATCAACCGGCCGCGGACGGTGAGCGGCACGAACAGTGGGGTCGGGCGGTGGTACCGCACGTTGAGCTGGGCCGTCGCGCCGCTGCGCCCGGCCCACGCGTTCGCGACCCCGAGGGTGTGATCGAGCAGCAGCGCGGACACACCGCCGTGCACGTGCCCGGGCGGGCCCTGGTACGGCAGCGTCAACGTCACGACGCCCTCGACCGAGCCGTCGTCGCGACCGGTCAGGACCAGCGGCGGGGCCACCGCGTTCTCCGGTCCGGCGACGGGGTCGTGCCGGGTGACGCCCTCCCCGTTCCACATGTCGACCAGGCGTTCCTCGACCTCGGGTGCATGCTCCTCGAGGTGCTCGGCGATGCTGTTCAGTTCTTCGGCGACGCGTTCGAGGTTGGCGTTGCCGCGATCGGTGCGCAGCAGCGCGTTCACGACCCGGCGGGCCGCGGCGGTCGCGCGGTCGACGGGGGTGTCCTGCGGCGCCGACGTCAGGACCGTGCCGTCGGGCGCCTTCCCGACGATGGGGTGTGTATCCGGATCGACCTTCATCGGACCTCCGTGGTTGCGTGGGTGAACACGTGCCGACCGCCCCCTCGGGGGCGTGCTCACTTTCCGGGTTCGGGATCGCGCGGCAGACCGAGGAGCCGCTCACCGATGATGTTCAGCTGGACGTTGGTCGTTCCTCCGGCGATGGACAGGCACTGCGCATTGAGGAACATCTGCGTCGGGGACCGACGGTCCTGCCCGCCGAGCAGTGCCGTGGGGCCGATCCATTCCATCGCGACCTCCCACACCTGCTGGATGTGCTCGACGCCGAGCAGTTTCGCGATCGACGACTCCGCGCCGGGCTGCGCGCCGGTCAGCGAACGCAGCGTCGACCGCAGTGCCATGAGGCCACCGATCTGCGCGTCGCACAGCATCTTGCCCAGGACCGTCAGCTGTTCGTCGTCGAGTCCACCTGGGACGTTCTCCGCCAGGGACAGCAGGGTTTCGCCACCCGCTCCGAGCGACGAGTCGTTCGACAGCGACACCCGCTCGTTGGCGAGTGTGGTGCGAGCGAGTTTCCAGCCGTCGCCAGGCTTGCCGACGAGGCATTCGTCGGGAACGAAGACGTCGTCGAGGAACACCTCGTTGAACAGCGCTTCACCGGTGATCTCCCGCAGCGGACGGATATCGAGACCCTCGGAGTTCTTGATGTCGATCAGGAAGTACGACAGGCCCTGGTGCTTGGCCGCACCGGAGTCGGTGCGCGCCAGACAGATTCCCCAGTCCGCGACGCGGGCCATCGACGTCCACACCTTCTGGCCCTGCAGTTTCCAGCCCCCGTCGACCTTCGTGGCCTTGGTGGACAGCCCGGCGAGGTCGGAGCCGGCACCGGGCTCGGAGAACAGCTGGCACCACACGATGTCACCGCGCAACGACGCCGGAACGAAGCGCCGCAGCTGCTCGTTGCTGCCGTGCGCGATGAGCGTGGGCACCACCCAGTTCCCGATGATCATGTCGTGCGGTTCGAGCTCCGCGGACCGCAGTTCCTCGGCGATCACGAGCTGGGTGACGGCATCGGCGCCCTTGCCCCACGGCGCGGGCAGATGCGGTGCGGTATAGCCCTTCTCGGCGAGGTACCTCGTCCGATCGGCACCCTCGAGATCGACGGCCGGTGCGAGTTCGGCACGGACGTCGGCGCGGATCTGCTCGGCTTCGGCGGGCAGGTCGACACCGAGGACGCGGCGGGCGCCGCCGAGGGTGAGCGTCGCGACCCGGCGCTTCCAGGATGCGGTGGAGCCCGACAGGATCCGCAGCGACTGCGCGCGCCGGAGATACAGGTGCGCGTCGTGCTCCCACGTGTAGCCGATGCCGCCGAGGATCTGGATGCAGTCCTTGGTGACCTGGAACGCGGTCTCGGGCGCGACCGCCGCGGCCGCCGCGGCGGCGAGCGACGCCTCGTCGGCCGGGATGTCCTCGCCCTGCGCCCGCGCGGCGTCCCACGCGGTGACGCGGGCCTGCTCGGTGAGGCTCAGCATGCGGGCCGCCTTGTGCTTGACGCCCTGGAACTGGCCGATGACCCGCCCGAACTGCTGACGCACGCGGGCGTAGTCTGCGGCGGTCGTGGTGGCCCAGTCGGCCAGGCCGGCCGCCTCGGCCGCAAAGAGGGTGGCGGCGAGATCGAGGACCCGCTGCGCGTCGAGCGTCAGCAGGTCGCCGGCAGCGAGAACCACGCCGTCGACGGTGATCTCGGCGTTGCGCCGGACCACGTCGTGGCTGGGCAGGTCGGTGACGTCGAGACGGTCGCGATGCAGGGTGACGAAGGCGAGTTCGCCCGCGTCGTCGGCGGCGAGCAGGAACACGTCGCCGACCTGACCGCCGAGCACATAGCCCGAGGTACCGGACAGGGTGGCGGTGCCGCCGTCGCGGGTGATGCGCAGACCGCCGGGTTGCAGGGACACCGCGCCGGACAGCGCGCCGTCGGCCAGCCCCGCGAGTTCGCCGGTGCGACCGGCGGCATGCAGGACGGCGGAGACGATCACGGTGGGCAGGAACGGGCCGGGCACCATCGCTCGACCGAGTTCCTCTGCGACGATTGCGGTTTCGAGGAGGGTGAACCCGGCGCCACCGACCTCTTCCGGCAGGTGCAGTCCGAGCATGCCGAGTTCGGCGAGCGAACCCCAGTACTGCGGTCGCGTCTCGGTCTTGGCCTCGACGGCGTCGCGGATCACAGCGGGGGTCGCGTGGCGCGCAGCCCATCCGCGCACGGAATCGCGGAGTTCGCGGTCCTCGTCACTCAGTCCGATGGTCATGAACGGGTCCTTAGGTCGGAAGCTCGGGAAAGTTTCGCCACCCCTCCGCCTTTCCGAGCGAATGTACCGTTCGCTCGATCCAAGGAGACGAACGATACATTCGCTCGGATAGGGGCGGGGGATTCGGCGGGTGGGGGGTGCACAGCCGGGATGGCGCGGGTACAGGTGGAACGGTCTAGATGCGCTCGATGATCGTGGCGGTGGACAGCGCCCCGCCCGCGCACATGGTGATCAACGCGGTGGAACGATCGGAGCGTTCGAGTTCGTGCAGGGCGCTGGTGATCAGCCGGGCACCGGTGGAACCGACCGGATGTCCCAGCGCGATCGCGCCGCCGTTGACGTTGACCTTGCTCATGTCGGCATCGAGAACCTGCGCCCACGACAGGACGACCGACGCGAACGCCTCGTTGATCTCGACGATGTCGATGTCCGACAGCGACATTCCGGTGCGTTCGAGGACGTCCCGGGTGGAGTCGATCGGGCCGTCGAGATGGAAGTACGGGTCGGAGCCGACGAGGGTGGACGCGAGGATCCGGGCTCGCGGGCGCAGGCCTGCCGCGCGCGCCTTGTCCTCGTTCATGAGCATCACCGCGGCCGCGCCGTCGCTGATCTGGGACGAGTTGCCGGCGGTGTGGATTCCGCCGTCCATCACCGGTTTCAGGCCGGCCAGCGCCTCCGCGGTGGTGTCCCGGAGGCCGCCGTCGGTGGTGACGGTCGCGACCTCCCCGGTGGGTTCGCCGTCCTTGGTGACGACGGGCGCGACCACCGGGACGATCTCACGGTCGAAGCGGCCTTCGCTCCACGCCAGCGCTGCGCGTCGCTGCGATTCCAGCCCGAACGCGTCGACGTCGGCGCGGGTGATCCCCCGGTGGGCGGCGATCCGTTCGGCGGAGGTGAACTGGTCGCCCATGTCGACGGTCCAGTCGTCCGGGTAGGGATTGCCGGTGCCGGGTGTGTTGGCCTGGCCGAGGAATACGCGGCTCATCACCTCGACGCCGCAGCCGATTCCGGCGTCGATCTGCCCGGACGCGATGAGCCCGGCGACCATGTGGACGGCCTGCTGCGACGATCCGCACGCGCAGTCGATGGTGGTGGCGGCGGTGCGGTACGGGAACCCGGCGTGCAGCCATGCCTGGCGGGTCACGTTGTTGGACTGCTCCCCCGCCTGGGTGACGACGCCACCGACGAGTTGCCCGATCCGGTCCGCGGGCAGGCCGGTCCGGTCGAGGACGGCCTTCTGGGCGGCGCCCAGCAACACAGCCGGATGCACTCCGGACAGTTGCCCGCGACGACGGCCGATCGGCGTCCGCGCGGCCTCGACGATGACGACGTTGCTCATGTCCACTCCCTGCTCCCCGAATACTGAAATTTATTCTATTCCGCCGACGGGCCGCTCCCCCGTCCATCCCACCGAGCGGGACCACACTGCTCAGCGCCGATGTCGGAGACACACCGGGGGCACGAGATCGCCTGTAGCGCTGGGAAAATTGCCTTCACGACCAGCTCACCGGTGTTACAGTGCCCACACCCGTATCCAGTTCGAACGAATCGACGCACTGCGCCGGGAACGCCGACCGGCGCCCACCGCTGTCACGAGGAGGGCTCCATGCCCGATTTCTCCGGCAAGACCGTCGTCGTCACCGGCTGTTCGTCCGGGGTCGGCGCTGCCACCGTCACCAAGCTCGCCGCCCGGGGCGCCACCGTGATCGGCGTCGATCGAGTCGAGAGCACCGATCCCGCGATATCCCGGATGGTGGTGGGCGATCTGTCGACGCACGCCGGCGTCCTGGACATCGCCGAGCAGATCGCCGGTCCCGTCGACTCGCTCATCAACAACGCCGGTGTCGCCGCGACCCTGCCGTGGCGGACCGTGCTGTCGATCAACACCCTCGCACCGCGCGACCTCACGCGCGCGCTGACCCCGAAGTTCACACCGGGGCCCACCGTCGTCACGACCGCCTCGCAGGCCGGATTCATGTGGCAGCAACACTACGACCTGCTCAACCAGTTCCTCGCCGTCGACGACTGGGACGCCGCGCTCGACACGTTCGCGAACCATCCCGGTATCGAAGGCGCGTGCTACAGCCTCTCCAAGGAGGCCGTCATCATCTGGTCGAAGAACCTGGCCGTCGAGGGCAAGGCCACCGGGCTGCGTTCGAACAGCGTCTCCCCCGGCACGATCGGCACGCCGCTGCTGAAGGACTTCACCGCGACGATGGGTGAGGACACCATCAACGGCGCCGCGGCGTGGGCGGGCCGGCACGGTCGCCCCGAGGAGATCGCCGACGCCCTGCTGTTCCTCGCGTCGTCGGAGTCCACCTGGATCAGCGGCGCGGATCTTCCGGTCGACGGCGGGTTCGGCGCATACGTACACCGCACGTTCATCGCACCGGCGCTCGCCGCGATGGCCGCGCAGGACACCGGGAACTGAGGACAGACCGCAAGGGGCAGTGCATCGATCACCACACCGCCCCTTGCGTTTTCGGCTCGCTACGGCGCCATGTCCAGCCAGCCGGTGAAGCCCGACGGATCGTGGCGTCCCATGACCGCGTGCTCGAACATGCCCCAGCCCACCCGGCCGTCGATGGTCGCCTTCGCGACGTGGTCGATGGTGGAGAACGGGAGCCGGCCCAGAAAGTCCCGGCTGGTGGTGTCCACGAAGGACGACGACGACCAGTTCTCGCCCTTCCACTCGCCGTGCGTCCACTCCGGGTCACCGCCGTAGCCGGCGCCGTGACTCAGCGAGATGAACCCGAGGGGCTCGATGTCCACGACGACGGGCTCGCCATTGGGCGTGGTCAGGTGCAGCCGTGCGGACTCGGGATGCCGTGTGCCGCTGCGGTAGTTCACCTCGACGCGGGGCCAGCCCAACTGCTCGACCCGGCCGTCCGCGAAGACGCGGGTGGCGTGATTGAGGGTGCGGTGCCCGTCCTGCGACTCCTGCACGATGACGACGAGCGCGAAGTCGTCGAAGCGCAGCGGGACGTAGGTCCAGTAGTGGCCGCCACGGTTCTCGTAGGTCCAGCGACCCTGCGGATCCGGCTCGCCGACGGGACGGATCCCCCAGGAGCGGTCGCGCGTGCCCATCCAGATCTCAGGATCGACGGCGAAGTCCTTGCCCTGCACCGACAGGGTGCCGGACCAGCTACCGACCTGGGCGAAGCGGGACGCGTCGAGGATCGGTCGCGGACCGGACATGAGGATGTGCGCCTCCTCGAGCACGGCGGGAAACGAGCCGTCCCACGTGATGTCGCACGAGAGGTCGTCGTGCTCGCAGATCACCCGGATCTTCTGCAGGGGCTCGACGACCTCGAGCCGATAGCCGCCGACCTTGCTCTCCATCGAACGCTCGTCGAGCGCGTCCGAGAACCGGACTGCGACCTGCGAGTCACCGTGCCGCACGGTGACGAACGCGTCGACGACACTCAGGTTCGGGTAGACCCCGAAACCGGTGATCAGGAAGATGTCACCGGTGCCGTCGTGGGCGTTGAAGTAGTTGCGGTCGTAGAAATTCCGGTCCGTGGAGGACACACGACCCAGCGACAGCGGCGACTGGTGAATCGGATATTCGTCGAGCTGAACCGGTTTCATCGGCGTCACTTCTCCCAATCGTAGGAATCGTCGATCAACTGCGCGAGCATCGCGTGGTGGAGCACCAGACGGTCGGGGTCGGCGGGGATCTCCATTTCCCCGAAGTGCACGCGGCGCCGCATGATCTGCGACATCACGATGCCGTGGCGCAGTGCGGCGTACACGAGGTAGAAGTCGAGGTCGCGGACCTCGACGCCGGAGATCCTCTCGTATTCCGCCACGACGTCCGAGCGCCGGAGGAATCCCGGCAGGCCGGGGATCGAGAACTGGTCGGCGATGTCCTGGAACATGCGATGGAAGAAGATGAACCAGCCCAGATCCAGTTCGCGGGGAGCGAGCGCAGCCGACTCCCAGTCGAGGACCGCAGCGACGTCGGTGCCCCGGTACATGATGTTGCCGATCCGCGCGTCGCCCCAGCACAGCACGTCCGCGGACGGCTCGGCCGGCCAGTTCTCCTCGAGCCAGTCGAATGCCTTCTCCAGCACAGGGATACGAATCCCGTCCTCGCGGCGGGTCCATTCGTAGTAGGCGCACTCGTTCTCGAAGTGCCGACGCAGGCTCGACTGCCCGTCCGGAGCGACCAGCGCGGGAAACTTGGACGCGGGATCGACGATCGCGTGGATGTCGGCGAGAACCTTCACGCTCGCGCTCTGCACGGCCCTGCGGGTGTCGTCGTCGGCGTCGAGCAGCCAGCCGGTGAACACGTACGGCGGGTTGTCCACGGGCACGACACCTTCGGCGCGATCCATCACGAGGAACGGCCGGCCGAGCGGGCCCGCGGAGGTCTCGACCCACCGCACCTTCGGCACCGCGATGCCACCGTGTTCGCGGACGGCGGTCATGACCTCGAACTGGCGCTGCAGGTCGTAGCCGGGGAACACCGGATACGCGTCCTCCTCGGGGGCGAGCCGGGCGACGAGCTGTGCCGTCTGCTCCGCACCGTCCTTCGTCCAGTCGAGATCGAACAGGACCGAGATGCTGGACATTCCGGAGTGTTCCGGTCGCGTCAGGTTGTGGACACGCGGCGGCGCGTCGGCGCCGAGACGCTCGCCGAGCCGGCCTTCGAGCCGGCCGCGCAGCTCGTCCAGGTCGGTCTCGCTGGTCTTGATCTCCTGCTCCGCACCTTCAGGCACCACACTCTCGGCGGTCATGCCCGTACCTCCCGTTCGTCGACGAAGTAAGCCCGTGCGACGCGCTGCGGTTGCCGGAAATCGTTCGCGTCGAAGCGGGGTGTTCGGATGAGGGTCGCGATCGTGGCGGATCTCGTGCTGCGTAAGCATTTTCGATCCGCCCTGCGACGGGAGCGCCTTGTCCCATGTAGTCACCCCCGTTGCCGACCCCCTGGGGACAAAGATAGACGCTGGTCCAACTTCTTGGAACCCGTTCCAGGAATTCTCGCAAGTCCGGGCGAACCTTCTACGCTGACAACGACTCAGCGCCTCGCCCACGCGTACGGCGGAACGAGAGGCCCGACGAGGAAAGTGCGGACACCATGAGCGAGCCCACGGCACTCGGTCGCCGCGAGCGGAACAAGCTGCGGACCCGGCAGCGCATGCTGGACGCGGCCAGACGGCTGTTCGCCGAACGCGGCGTCGCCGGTTCGACGATCGAGGACATCGCCGATCTCGCCGACGTCTCGCGCGCAACGGTTTTCAACTACTTCCCCAGCAAGGACGACCTGATCACGGCTCTGCACGCGAGTCACATGGACGCGCTGACAACCCTGATCGACCAGCTGCTCGCGCAGGACCTCACCACCGCGGAACGGATCGCGGGCGTCTTCGCCGACTTCGCGCGTGAATCACGTCGGTATCCCGGTTACATGCGGGCGGTCACCGGCGAGATCGAAAGGGATCTCGGCACACCCGATACCGCCCGCGAACGCACGCAGCGATTCGACGAGCAGATGCTGCGCATCGTCGAGCCCGGTGTCGAGCGCGGCGAGGTCCGCACCGACTACCCGCTGCCGTTCCTCGCGCAGATGGTCGGCGCCGTGTACGTCTCGACGCTGCGGCACTGGCGTCAGAACCCGGACGACGACGGCACCGAGAGCTTCGACCGGGCAGCACGATTCGCTGCCGACGCCCTTGCGCCCGGAACCGGACCCGGTCGCGGTCACGGGTAGCGCACCCGCGACCGCGACCGGTACAGGGACTACTTCGCGGCTTCGAGAGTTGCCTTGGCCCACCGGTAGTCGGCCTTGCCCGCGGGAGAACGCACGATCGTGTCGACGCCGACGACCAGTCGCGGCACCTTGTAGCCGGCGATCCGGTCGGCGACATGCGCGATCAGCTCGTCGAGCTCGGGCACCGCGTGGCCCTCGCGCGGCTGCACGACGGCTCCGACGCGCTGCCCGTAGCGTTCGTCCTCGACTCCCGCGACGAGCACATCCATCACGGCCGGGTGGCTCTTGATGGCCATCTCCACCTCTTCGGGATACACCTTTTCCCCACCGGTGTTGATGCACAGCGAGCCGCGTCCGAGCAGCACGATCGTGCCGTCCTCCTCGACTTCGGCCATGTCCCCGAGGACCGACATGCGGACCCCGTCGATGACCGGGAAGGTCGCCGCGGTCTTCTCCGGGTCGCCCCAGTACCCGAGCGGCACGTGGCCGGCGCGGGCGATATAGCCGATCTCGCCGGAACCCGGCTCGATCGGGCGCATCCGCTCGTCGACGACCTTGACGGTCGGCTTCGCGGCGATCCGCATCCGGCCGTCCTCGCCGATCGACAGATCGCCGTCGATGCCGGACTCGGAGGATCCGAATCCGTCGCGCACCATGACGTTCGGCAGCAGCGAGACGAGCTGCTCGCGGACCTGCTTGGAGAACAGCGCGCCGCCGGACCCGACGACGAACAGCGAACTCAGGTCGTACTCGGAGCCGTGTTCGGCGATCGCGTCGGCGAGCGGACGGGCCATCGCGTCGCCGACGATCGTCATCGTCATCACGCGTTCGCGTTCGACGACCGCGAGCACCTCCTTCGCGTCGAACGCCGGGAGCACGACCTGCGAGACGCCGAGGCAGAAGGCACTGAACATGCTGTACATCGCGGCGCCGTGGATAAGCGGCGCGGTGAGCAGCCACGTCATTTCCGGCATGTTCGCGGCCTGGTTCGCAACCGACGCGATGTCCGAGTGCGGCTCCCCCATCGAGTTGCCGCCGGACAGTGCCGCGAAGAAGAAGTCCTCGGCGCGCCACATCACGCCCTTCGGCATGCCGGTGGTGCCACCGGTGTAGATGATGAACTGGTCGTCGCCGCTGCGCGGTGCAAAGTCGCGCGCGTCGGACTCCGCGGCGACCGCCTTGTGGAAGTCGGCGGTGGTGACCGTCCCCCAGTCGACGTCGTCGGCCGGTCCCACGGTGACGATGTGCCGGACCGTCGGCGTGCGCGGCAGGACCGCGGCCGTCCTGGGCGCGAACTCACCGTCGGCGACGATGGCGGCGAGTTCGGCGTTGGCGAACAGGTAGGCCAGCTCGGCGTCGACGTAGCGGTAGTTGATGTTGATCGGGACGGCCCGGATCTTCAGGATCGCCAGAAGCGCTTCGACGAATTCGGTGCTGTTGCGCATGTAGAGACCGACGTGCTCACCTGCGGAGATCCCCGCACCGGCCAGATGGTGAGCGAGCCGGTTGGCTGCGGCATCGAGTTCGCGGTAGGTGAGGCGGCTGTCCCCACAGATGATCGCGGTGCGATCGGGGACGGCGTCGGCGATGGCTTCGAACAGGTCCGCGAGGTTCAGCGACATCGAGATTCCTTCTGACACAGTGGTGGAAACCGTCGCGACACCGTGACATCTGTCACCCCGGCGATTCCGGCTACTCCCGACCAGTGGGACAGCGCCGGACCGGCCGTCCGGTCCACGCCACAAACTAGAACCAATACTAGTTCTGCCCCGGGGGGCGCGTTGCGACCCGTGGCATCCGCACACAGGAGAGATCGCATGGGCGAATCAGTCAGCTTGGCCGGCCGCACCGCCGTCGTCACCGGAGCCGGCGCGGGTCTCGGCCGCGCCGAGGCGCTCGCTCTCGCCGCCGCAGGCGCCGCGGTCGTCGTCAACGACATGGGCCCGGCCGCGCACGACGTCGCCGACGAGATCACCGCGGCAGGAGGCCGGGCGGTCGCCGTCACCGGCGACGTCTCCGACTGGTCGCTCGGCGGCCGTCTCGTCGACGAGGCCGTGAGCACGTTCGGCTCCCTCGACATCCTGGTCAACAATGCGGGCATCCTGCGCGACAAGATGATCTTCAACCTGTCCGAGTCCGACTGGGACGACGTGATCCGCGTCCATCTCAAGGGCCATGCCGCCACCTCGCACGCCGCCGCCGTGCACTGGCGCAATGCGAGCAAGGCCGCCGGCGCCCCCGTCTACGGCCGGGTCGTCAACACCTCCTCCGAGGCATTCCTGTTCGGTTCGGCCGGGCAGCCCAACTACTCGGCGGCCAAGGCGGGAATCACCGCGTTGACCCTGTCCACCGCACAGGGCCTGGCCCGCTACGGTGTCACGGCGAACGCGATCTGCCCGCGCGCCCGGACCGCGATGACCGCCGGGACGTTCGGCGAGAACGAGAACCCGAACGGCGGACTCGATCCCCTCGCACCCGAACGCGTCGCGACCCTGGTGTCCTACCTGGCATCGCCCGCGTCCCACGAGATCACCGGCCAGGTCTTCGTCGTGTACGGCAAGATGGTCGCGCTCATGGCCTCACCGAAGGTCGAGAACCGTTTCGACGCAGCGGGATCCGAGTTCACGGTGAACGAACTCGACGAGCAGCTGTCCACCTACTTCACCGGCCGCGGCAGGTACGAGACGTACTCGGCGTACAGCGTGGCCGAGCTGGAGAAGCCCGCACTCGCCATCGACTGACCGGATCCGAGACCGAAAGCAGACGCACGACATGAGGCTTGCAGGCAAGGTTGCGATCGTCACCGGCGGCGCCGGTGGTATCGGACGAGGCATCGTCCGCGCGTTCACCAAGGAAGGCGCGAAGGTTCTGTTCGTCGACGTCGACGCGACCGCGGGTGCCGCGCTCGAAGACGAACTGGGAAGCAGCACAGCACGATTCCTCGAAGCGGACATCTCCGAGGAGACGAGCGCCGACCGGATCGTGGCGGCTGCGGTCGACGCGTTCGGGAAGGTCGACGTGCTGGTCAACAACGCGCACGCGTCGAAGCAGGCACCGCTGCTCGAGACCACGCAGGAAATGCTCGACCTGTCCTTCGGAACGGGCTTCTACCCGACCTTCCGGCTGATGAAGGCCGCGCACGCCCAATTGGCCGCGAACCGCGGTTCGGTGATCAACTTCGCGTCCGGAGCCGGCATCGAGGGCAACGTGACGCAGAGTTCCTACGCCGCGGCCAAGGAGGCGATCCGCGCGATCAGCCGGGTCGCGGCCAACGAGTGGGCCGCCGACGACATCAACGTCAACGTCATCTCCCCGCTGGCGCTCACCGAGGGCGTCCAGGCATACATCGAGGCGAACCCCGGCGTCGAGCGGGCGCTGCTGTCGAAGACGCCGCTGGGCCGCTTCGGCGACCCGGAATCGGACATCGGCCGGGTCGCGGTGTTCCTCGCCAGCGACGACGCCTCGTACATGACCGGTCAGACGCTGATGGTCGACGGCGGCAGCGTCAAGCTGCGCTGAGCACCGAATCCGCAGGAACGGCCCCCGCAGAACCGACACGGCCCCCGGCAGATGCCGGGGGCCGTGGTCGTGAAGTTCGGAGCCGTCGAAGTTCGGAGCCTAGGCGGTCTTGTCGCGACGCTCGCGGTCCTGCTTGCGGGGAACGATCGTCGGCAGCACGTTGTCGGTGACGGTCTCCGCGGTCACCACGACCTTCTCGACGTCGTCGCGGCTCGGGATGTCGTACATCACCGGCAGCAGCACTTCCTCCATGATCGCGCGCAGGCCGCGGGCACCGGTGCCTCGCAGGATCGCCTGGTCCGCGACCGCTTCGAGTCCGTCGGTGGTGAACTCGAGTTCCACACCGTCCATCTCGAACAGGCGGACGTACTGCTTGACGAGGGCGTTCTTCGGCTCGGACAGGATCTGGACGAGCGAGTCCTTGTCGAGGTTCGTCACGGACGCCACGACGGGCAGGCGGCCGATGAACTCGGGGATCAGACCGAACTTGATCAGGTCCTCCGGCATGACCTCGGCGAAATGGTCGGTGGTGTCGATCTCGGCCTTCGAGCGCACCTCGGCGCCGAAACCGATTCCTCGCTTGCCGACGCGATCGGACACGATCCGCTCGAGGCCCGCGAACGCACCGGCCACGATGAACAGCACATTGGTGGTGTCGATCTGGATGAATTCCTGGTGCGGGTGCTTGCGTCCGCCCTGCGGCGGCACCGACGCCTGCGTGCCCTCGAGGATCTTCAGCAGCGCCTGCTGCACGCCCTCCCCCGACACGTCGCGGGTGATCGAGGGGTTCTCGCTCTTGCGGGCGATCTTGTCGACCTCGTCGATGTAGATGATGCCGGTCTCGGCCCGCTTGACGTCGTAGTCCGCGGCCTGGATGAGCTTGAGGAGGATGTTCTCCACGTCCTCGCCGACATAGCCGGCTTCGGTGAGGGCGGTGGCGTCGGCGATGGCGAACGGCACGTTCAGCATCTTCGCCAGCGTCTGCGCGAGATAGGTCTTGCCGCAGCCGGTGGGGCCGAGCAGCAGGATGTTGGATTTGGCGAGTTCGACGGTCTCGCCGCGCGCGTCGCGGGTCCTGTCGCCCGCCTGGATGCGCTTGTAGTGGTTGTAGACCGCGACCGCGAGGGTTCGCTTCGCGGAGTCCTGGCCGATCACATAGTTGTCGAGGAATTCCCGGATCTCGGCCGGTTTGGGCAGCTCGTCGAGCTTGACCTCACTGGATTCGGCCAGTTCTTCCTCGATGATCTCGTTGCAGAGATCGATACACTCGTCGCAGATGTAGACACCG
The DNA here is from genome assembly GCF_053589115.1 of Rhodococcus sp. NPDC003383. Classification (NCBI taxonomy): domain Bacteria; kingdom Bacillati; phylum Actinomycetota; class Actinomycetes; order Mycobacteriales; family Nocardiaceae; genus Rhodococcus; species Rhodococcus sp. NPDC003383. The sequence goes on from NZ_JBSFRG010000014.1 coordinate 28,069, forward strand.
GGGCCTGCAATGAGCTTCTTGACCTGCTTCTGGCTCTTTCCGCAGAACGAGCACTTGAGCAGATCTCCGCCATCACCGATACGTGCCATCTGTCAGGTCCCCTACTTCCTCGTGTGCGTGCAACCGACCCCGGGACCGCCGACAGTGCCGGTCCGGCGAGCGCGCCTCGGTTCGACCGTACCCGGAGATCACCACGCAGGTCGACCTGTTGTCCGCGTTTCGAAGGTCATATTTGTGTGGTGCACTGTGGTTTCCTCATGCGGCGCACAGTGTTTTCTTCGTGCGGCGCAGTTTTCTTCGTGCGGCGCACCGGGATTTCGTTCCGCCGCGTGTGGACCGGCCCGGTCCGGAAGCCCGCGGTGGCGGTGCCTCGGACCGGGCCGTGCCGGTCACTTCTGTGCCGAGAGCTTGCGGTACTCGAGCACGTTGTCGATCAGGCCGTATTCGACGGCCTCGGCCGCGGTGAGGATCTTGTCGCGGTCCGTGTCCTTGCGGATCTGGTCGGGATCCTTGCCGGTGTGCTTGGCGAGCGTGGTCTCCATGAGGCGACGCATGCGCTCGATCTCGGCGGCCTGGATCTCCAGGTCGGAGACCTGGCCCTGGATACCGCCGGTGGCGGGCTGGTGGATGAGCACGCGGGCGTTCGGCAGCGCGAGACGCTTGCCGGGGGTGCCGGCGGCGAGCAGCACGGCCGCGGCCGAGGCGGCCTGGCCGAGGCAGACGGTGGTGATGTCGGCGCGCACGTACTGCATGGTGTCGTAGATCGCCATCAGCGACGTGAACGAGCCACCCGGCGAGTTGATGTACATGGTGATGTCGCGGTCCGGGTCGAGCGACTCGAGAACCAGCAGCTGCGCCATGACGTCGTTCGCCGACGCGTCGTCGACCTGCACGCCGAGGAAGATGATGCGTTCCTCGAACAGCTTGTTGTAGGGGTTGGATTCCTTCACGCCGTAGCTCGAGTGCTCGATGAACGACGGAAGGATGTAGCGCGAGGAGGGGCCGGCCGGTGCGGCTCCGCCCAGAGCGCGGGGATCGAAAAGGTTGGTCATCGCTTCTCCAAGAAGTTCGTGATGCGGGGGACGGATCGTCGGGGTCGGCTAGTTGCCGGTGCCGCCGGCCTGCGTGGCCCGGGACACGACGTGGTCGACGAAGCCGTACTCGAGCGCCTCGGCCGCGGTGAACCAACGGTCCCGGTCGGAGTCGGCAGTGATCTGCTCGACCGTCTGACCCGTGTGCTCGGCGATGAGCTCGGCCATCTCCCGCTTGGTGTGCGCGAACTGCTCGGCCATGATCGCGATGTCGCTGGCGGTACCACCGATGCCCGCGGACGGCTGGTGCATCATGATCCGCGCGTGCGGAAGGGCGTACCGCTTGCCCTTGGTACCGGCGGACAGCAGGAACTGTCCCATCGAGGCGGCCAGGCCCATGCCGAACGTCGCGACGTCGCACTCGACGAACTTCATGGTGTCGTAGATCGCCATACCGGCGGTCACCGAACCACCCGGGGAGTTGATGTAGAGAGAGATGTCGCGCTCCGGATCCTCGGCCGCGAGCAGGAGGATCTGGGCGCAGAGCTTGTTGGCGATGTCGTCGTCGACCTGGGTACCGAGGAAGATGATCCGCTCGCGGAGCAGGCGCTCGTAGACCGAGTCGCTGAGGTTCAGCCCAGCGGTGGCCGAGGTCATCGTCGGACCGATGGATGTCGCCGGATTCTGAGGAGTCACGGTACCTGCCTTCTCGTCAATCGTGGATTGCTGACACAGACACTAACGAAAGCGGGGCGGCACCGGATGCCCGGTGCCGCCCCAATTCGCTTACAGCGGAACGATCAGCGTGTTCTACTCGGCCGACTCGTCGGCCGCAGCCTCGTTCTCCGCGCCCTCGGCCTCGGCCTCGGCGCCCTCTTCGGTCTTCGAACCGAACAGCGTCTCGGTGTCGACGGTCGCACCGGTGGTGTCGGTCACGGTCGCCTTGTTCACGACGCTGCCGAGCGCCTTGCCGCGACGCACGTCCGCGAAGATCGCGCCGAGCTGGTTCGCCTGGCTGATCTGCTGGATGAACTGCTCCGGCGGGATGCCGTAGCGCTGCGCCTGGAAGAAGATGCGCTCGGTGAGCTCCTGCTGCTCGACCGTGGTGCCCTCGGCCTCGGCGATCGCATCCAGCAGCAGCTGGGTCTTGACGGAACGCTCGGCGGACTCGCGGGCGTCCTTGTCGAACTCCTCGCGGCTCGAACCCTGCTCCTCGAGCAGCTCGTTGAGCTTGGTCTCGTCATGGTCGAGCGCGTGGATGGCGTCGTGCAGCGCGCTGTCGATCTCGGCCTGGACGACGGCCTCGGGCAGCGGGACCTCGACGGCCTCGAGGAGAGCCTCGAGAACCTTGTCGCGGATCTGGCCGGCCTGCTCGACCTGCTTGACGCGCTCGACGCGCTCACGCAGGTCCGCCTTCAGCTCGTCGAGGGTGTCGAACTCGCTCGCGAGCTGCGCGAAGTCGTCGTCCTCGGCGGGAAGCTCGCGCTCCTTGACGGAGTTCACCTTGACGGTGACGACGGCTTCCTTGTCGGCGAACTCACCGGCGACGAGCTTCGAGGTGAACTCGGTGGAGCCACCGGCCTCGAGACCGATGATGGCCTCGTCGAGGCCCTCGATGAGCTGGCCGGAGCCGACCTCGTGGGACAGGCCCTCGGTCGCGGCCTCCGGGACGGGCTCGCCGTCGACGGTGGCCGACAGGTCGATGGAGACGAAGTCGCCGTCCTGCACGGGCCGCTCGACACCCTTGAGGGTGCCGAAGCGCTGGCGCAGCGAGAGAAGCTGCTCGGCGACGTCCTCGTCGGTGATCTCGACGGGATCGACGGTGACGGCGATCTCGGAGAAATCGGGGAGGGTGATCTCGGGGCGGACGTCGACCTCGGCGGTGAACGCCAGCTCGACGTTGTCCTCGATCTTGGTGAGCTCGATCTCGGGCTGGCCGATGACCTTGACGTCGTTGGTGGTCACGGCCTCGCTGTAGCGGGGGCCGATCGCGTCGTTGACGACCTGCTCGAGCACGGCGCCGCGGCCGACACGAGCCTCCAGCAGCTTGCGGGGAGCCTTGCCGGGACGGAAGCCGGGCAGGCGGATCTGGCTGGCGAGAGCCTTGAACGCGCGGTCGAAATCAGGCTGGAGCTCCTCGAAGGGCACCTCAACGTTGATACGGACTCGCGTCGGGCTGAGCTGCTCGACGGTGCTCTTCACGGACATGCTCCTTCTGTGTCGTGCTCTTGTCTAGGTCTGACTACAGGCGCCGATTTCTCCGCCGCCGTTCGTTCTGGTCGGGATGACAGGATTTGAACCTGCGACCCTCCGCTCCCAAAGCGGATGCGCTACCAAGCTGCGCCACATCCCGTCGTCCAACCGGTTCCCGTCGACCGCCCGGGGACCCGCTGAGGAATCCTACGGCCCCCCGATTATGAAATCCAAAGCGAGGTTCGGTACAGTCTCATCCGGCAGCGACGGAGACGGCGATCCCGGCAGAAGTCGCTTGCTCGCGGGGATGTAGCTCAATGGTAGAGCCCCAGTCTTCCAAACTGGCTACGCGGGTTCGATTCCCGTCATCCCCTCCACGGGACCTCACGCCCGCCACCACTTCCGGTGGCGGGCGTGAGTCGTTTCCGGGCACCCCGTTCCTGTTCCTCCCGGTCACCGTTTCGACTCGAAACGGTCATCACACCGAGATCGAACGGGTTCCGCCGGTGTCGGTATGAGAACGTTCCGAGCATGAACGACGCTTCCGGCCGTCCCGCCGCGCCCTCTGAGCAGACGGCGCTGCGGTCGACGATCGTCGCCGCCGTCCTGCTCGACGCCTCGCCCGACTGGGATCGGGTCGGCGAGATGCTCTCCGGCGGAACCCCCGAAACGCCGGCGTTCCGGCACCGCGTTCTCGACGTGCCGTTCGGGTTGGCGCCGCCGCGATGGGCCGGCGAACACGACTCGGACCTGCCGTGGCAACTCGATCGGGTGACCCTGCCCTCCCCCGCGACCTTCGACGACGTTCTCGACTACGCCCGCACGACCTCCGCCGCCGCGGTCCCGGAACATCCCGGGTGGGAGCTGACGCTGGTCGAGGGGTTGCTCGGCGGCCAGTCCGCCCTGCTGATCCGCATTCACCACGCGTACGCCGACGGCGCCGACGGCACCCACATCACCGCCCGCATCGTCGACCTCGAACGACACGGTCACGAACACCCGGAACCCGAGCCGGAAACGACGACCGCGGAGGACGCGACCGATCGGGCAGCCGGCTCGTTCGGTTCCCTCGTCGAGTCGATCGGCGGACTGGTGCAGTCCCTCGCGGCGCCGCTGCGGTGGTTCACGTCGTCCGCCGAACCCGCCAGGACCGGCGCCCGCCGGCTGCACGTGGTCGACGTGCCGCTCACCGAGTTGCGGGCGGCCGCCGAGCGCGCGGGCAGCACCCTGGACAGCGCGTTCCTCGCGGCGGTGCTGCTCGGGCTGGCCGATTACCGGTTCCGCTGCGGTATCGACGTCGACGAGCTGAGCCTGGCGATGCCGCTGGCCCCAGAGAACGGTGGTACAGGGAACGGCGGTGCCGGTATCAGCCTGGCCCGAGCCGACCTGCCGGTCCCCGCCGACGATCCGGCGCTGCTCATGCGACTGCTCGACGAGTACTCCGGCCCCGCCACCGAACCCGGCCGGCACCTCGCACCCCCACCGAACCTGCTGCCGGCGGTGATCGACGACCCGCTCGACCACGACGACGTGTTCGCCTGCACGGTGCCGGGATCGCACGTGCCCTTGTACGTGGCTGGCGCGAAGATCGAGAAGTACTACGGCTTCGGGCCGACGCTCGGTTCGGCGTTCAACGCGACCCTGATGTCGTACCTGGACAGCTGCTGTCTCGGGTTCACGATCGACACCGACGCGGTGCGCGACGCCGAGATGTTCGACGACTGCATCCGCGCCGGTCTGCTCGCAGTCCTCGAGAGCTGACCGTCGGTAGGCTGGGCGTCGTACCCGCACGCACAGTCGGAAGGCGCATCGCCGTGGAACTCCTGCTCATCGTCCTTGCCGTCGGCGCGGTCGTGTACTTCGTGTCGCGGAGCCAGAAGAAATCGTCCGGCCACAGCGCGGTCCGTCTCGACGATGCGAAGGCGGACGCCCGTCAGGCGATCGAGCGTCTCGGCGGTCAGATCTACAACCTGACCGGGACCGACGACGCCTCCAAGCAGGCGCTCGCGGACGCGTCCGAGCGCTACAACGCGGCCGGCTCGCAGATCGAGCAGGCGCAGACGCCGGCGCAGGCGCGCCTCGCGAAGCAGAGCGCTCTCGAAGGGCTGTACTACATCCGGGCGGCCCGCATCGCGATGGGCATGGATCCCGGACCGGAGATCCCGCCGCTCGACGGCCAGAAGTCGGCCGGCGCCGTCACCGAGGAACGGCAGATCGAATTCGAGGGCCGGCAGGTGTCCGCATCCCCGTCCCCGTCGCCGCGGACGCCGAACTACTACCCCGGCGGCCGGGTCGCGGGCCGTCCGGTGCCGGCGGGCTGGTACTCGGAACCGTGGTGGAAGCCGGCGCTGGTCGCGGGCGCCTGGGGCGTGGGCTCGATGCTGCTGTTCTCGGCGATGTTCTCGGGCATGGCCGGGGTGCCGTACGACGCGCAGGCGTTCGAGAGCGGTGTCGGCGACGGCACCGCGGACGCCGGTGACGTGGGCGGCGGTGAGGACTTCGGCGGAGACGATTTCGGCGGCGGAGACGACTTCAGCGGTGGTGACGACTTCGGCGGCGGCGGCGACTTCGGGGGCGGGTTCGACTTCGGTGGCGGCGACTTCGGGGGCGGGTTCGACTTCTGACCGGCGCAGCCGAATTGTCGATCCTGTCGACGTAGGCAGCCGCTCCGATCGGCGGCCACCGGTGTTCGGGGACTTCCGACCGGAACGGCCGGGATCGTGGACTCTGGCTGCGGCGCTCGCAAATGTGGGATCGTCCGAACATGGGCACCGCAGGACGGCGCATGGCGCAGACCGATTTCCTGACGTGGAGCATGGAGCAGGACCCCGCGCTGCGCTCGACGATCGTCGCCGTCATCACACTCGATTCGTCCCCCGACTGGGACCGCGTCGTCGAGATGATGGACCGCGGCACCCGGGACGTCCCGCACTTCCGGCACCGGGTCGTGTCCGTCCCGTTCGGCCTGGGCGCGCCACGCTGGGTCGCAGACCCGGACTTCGACCTGTCCTGGCATCTGCGGCACACCGCGCTGCCGTCCCCCGGCACGATCGACGACGTCCTGGAACTCGCCCGCATCGCGGCCATGACGGCGTTCGACCGGGCCCGGCCGCTGTGGGAGCTGACCGTCGTCGACGGCCTCGCCGACGGAGGCGCAGCGATCCTGCTCAAGGTGCACCACGCGCTCACCGACGGTCTCGGTGGCATGCAGATCACCGCGCACATCGTCGATTTCACGCGGGAGGGCACCCCGCGGCCGGAACCGCCCGCTCCCCCGGAACCCGAGCGCCTCGGCTCGTGGGACCTCGTGACCGAACTGCTCGAGGATTACGGGTCCCAGGCCCGCGGCATGGTCGGCCGGGGACTGCGGTCGGTGTGGCCCGCGACCCGCGCGGTGGTCACCGACCCGGTCGGAGCCGCGCGCGGTGTGCTCGGCACGGTGTCGTCGGTGGCCCGCTATCTGCGGCCGATCACGACGACCGCGTCGCCGGTGATGACCGAACGCGCCTTGGGCCGGGCGCTGTTCTCGTTCGATGTCCCGCTCGAGGGGCTCCGCGCGGCGGGGCATCGCGCCGGATGCACCGTCAACAGCGCCTTCCTCACGGCACTGGTCGTCGGCCTGCACCACTATCACCGCGCTCACGACGCCGACGTCGAGTCGTTGCGGGTGACGATGCCGCTGAGCGTGCGCCGACCGGACGACGAGATGGGCGGCAACCGCATCAACCTGGCGCGATTCGCGCTTCCGGTACACGGCGGCGACGTCGACGACCTCATGCGGGAGATCGAGTCGATCGTCCGTGCGTGGCGGGCGGAACCGGCGCTCGATATGGGCGAGGTGCTCGCCGCTCCGCTGAACATGTTGCCGCCGGCGGTGGTCGGCAGCATGCTCGAGCACGTCGACTTCCTGGCCTCGAACGTGCCGGGATCCCCGGTCCCGCTGTATGTGGCGGGTGCGCGGGCCGAGCGGTACTACGCCTTCGGGCCGACACTCGGGTCGGCGTTCAACGTGACGATGGTGTCGTATCTCGGCACGTGCTGCCTGGGCGTCACGCTCGACGTCGGGGCAGTGCCGGAACGGGCCGTGTTCGAGGAGTGCATCCGCACCGGGTTCCGGGACGTCCTCGGCGAGGAGTCGGACGAATCCGTGTCGTGACGGTCGGGCGGGGTCGTGACGGTCAGGCGGGCTGGCAGGTCGGGCACCAGAACAGGTTGCGCGCCTGCATGACCGAATGCAGGACGGGGGTGCCGCACACGCGGCAGGGATCACCGGCGCGGCGGTAGACGTAGGTGCGGGGCCGGTCCTTGGCATAGGCCGGGGCGCCGTGATCGTGTTCGGGCCGAACGACGTGCATACGGCCGCGCTCCATCCCGATCTGCATGAGTTCGACCAGGTCCGCCCACATAGCGTCGAATTCGGTGCGCGACAGGTTCTTTCCGGGTCGTTCCGGGCTGATGCCGTGGCGGAACAGCACTTCGGCCCGATACACGTTGCCAACCCCGGCGATCACCGCCTGGTTCATGAGCAGAGATCCGATTGCGGTGCGGGACTTGGATATCCGCGCCCACGCCAGATCCGGGTCGGCGTCGGCGCGCAGCGGATCGGGCCCCAGCCGGGCCTCGATGGCGTCGACCTCGTCGGGGGTGAGCACATCACACGCCGCGGGGCCGCGCAGATCGCTGCCGTGCTCGACCCCGATCATCCGCATGCGCACCTGACCGACCGGCGGGCCGAGCGGCAGCGCGGATTCGGTGAACTCGCCGTAGATGCCGAGGTGCACGTGCACCACGGCGCCGGTCTCGTAGTGATGGAACAGGTGCTTGCCCCACGCTTCGGCGTGGGTGAGTACCCGCCCGTCGACGAGCGCGGCACCGTCCGAGAACCGCCCCTGCGGGCTCGAGACCCGCACCGCCGCACCGGCGTAGTGCCGCTGGTGCAGGCGGGCGAGCCTGTGGAGTATGTGTCCCTCGGGCACCGGGCCCCCGGACTACGCGCCGGGGACGGCGGGAGCGACGCCGGTCTTCTCGTACTCGGCGAGGATGTCGATGCGACGCTGGTGCCGCTCCTCGTTCGACCAAGGGGTCGCCAGGAACGCGTCGACGATCGCGAGCGTCTCCTCGAGCGTGTGCATGCGACCACCGATGCCGATGAGCTGCGCGTTGTTGTGCTCGCGGGCGAGCTTGGCGGTCTCGACGCTCCACGCGAGGGCACAGCGGGCGCCGGGCACCTTGTTCGCGGCGATCTGCTCGCCGTTGCCGCTGCCTCCGAGGACGATGCCGAGGCTGCCCTCGTCGGCGACGGTGCGGCGAGCCGCTTCGATGCAGAACGCGGGGTAGTCGTCCTGGGCGTCGTATTCGTGTGCGCCGCAGTCGACGGCTTCGTGACCGTTGGCGGTCAGGTGTTCGATGATCTGGTTCTTACGTTCGAAGCCGGCGTGGTCGGCACCCAGGTAAACGCGCATGAGTCAAGAGTCTAACGAGCCCGATGCGGGGCCGACGAACGGCACGGAGCACCCCGTATGCGGGAGGCCGGCAGCAACCCGACGGATTGCCCGAATCCTCGGAACTGGCTGCCGGCCTACCGGATCTACTCGAAGCTCGGACCCTCGGTCCGGGTGCGCTTGAGTTCGAAGAAGTGCGGGTAGCTCGCGAGCGCGACCACGCCGTCCCACACCTTGCCGGCTTCCTCGCCGCGCGGGATCTTCGAGAGCACCGGGCCGAAGAACGCGACCCCGTTGACGTGGATCGTGGGGGTTCCCACATCGGGGCCCACCGCGTCCATGCCGGCGGCGTGGCTCGCGCGCAGCGCCTCGTCGTAGGCATCGGTGTCGGCGGCCTTCGCCAGTTCCGGGTCCAGGCCCAGATCGGCGAGGGCTTTGCCGATCACGGCGGGGAAGTCGTCGTTGCCCTCGTTGTGGATCTGCGTGCCCAGCGCCGTGTACAGCGGGTCCAGGATCTCGTCGCCGTACTTCTGGGCGGCGGCGATCGCCACACGCACCGGACCCCACGCCTTCTTCATCTTCTCGGCGTACTCGGCGGGCAGGTCGCGTCCCTCGTTGAGGACCGCGAGGCTCATGACGTGGAAACGCGCCTCGATGTCGCGCACCTTGGTGACCTCGAGGATCCATCGCGAGGTGATCCAGCACCAGGGGCAGAGCGGGTCGAACCAGAAGTCGGCAGTGTCCTTGGTGATCGCTTCGCTCACGGGGTCCTTGGCGGTGGCTTCGCTCACGGAATTCTCCTCAGATGTCCCGTCGTCGACACGTCGACGACAACCGATGCTGTCGACAGCACAACGTCGCAGCAAGCCGGATTCTTCCCGAACCGCACCAGCGCCCGCGCGGCACACCGTACGGTCGAATCGACCGCACGACTCGTGACACGGGAGACTGCGATGCCCAGCGAAGAAACGTTCGTGATCGTCGGCGGCGGACTGGCCGGTGCCAAGACCGCCGAGGAACTGCGCGCCCGCGATTTCCCCGGGCACATCGTGCTGCTCGGCACCGAGGAGCATCTGCCCTACGAGCGACCGCCGCTGTCGAAGGAGTATTTCGCCGGCAACAAGCGGTTGCTGGACTTCACCGTCCAGCGCGGCGACTGGTATCGCGACCACCGGATCGAGCTGCGCCTGGGCACCACCGCCACGGCGCTGGATCCGGCCGCACACACGGTGACGCTGCCGGACGACTCGGTGCTGCACTACGACAAGCTGGCGCTCGCGACCGGCTCGCGGCCCCGGACGATCCCGCTGCCGGGCGCCGACGCGTCGGGGGTGTACGTGTTGCGCACCGTCGACGACGCGGACGCGCTGCTCTCGGTGGTGCGCGCGGACGGGGCCCGCCTGGTGATCGTCGGCGCCGGCTGGATCGGGCTCGAGGTCGCCGCGAACGCCCGCGGGCACGGCGCGGAGGTGACGGTTCTCGAGACGGCCGCACAGCCGTTGCAGGCCGCGCTGGGCCCCGAGATCGGTGCCGTGTTCGCGGACCTGCACCGCGCGCACGGCGTCGACCTGCGGTTGCAGACGTCGGTCGAGGAGATCGTCGTCGAATCGGGTCGCGCCACCGGGGTGCGCCTCGGCGATGGCGGTGTCGTCCCCGCCGACGCGGTGCTGCTCGCCGTCGGCGCGGTGCCGAACATCGAGCTCGCGCGGGAGGCGGGGCTCGCCGTCGACGGCGGGGTCCTCGTCGACAGCACGCTGACCACCAGCGACCCGGACATCGTCGCGGTCGGCGACATCGCCGAGGCCGAGCATCCGGTGCTCGGCGGCCGGGTCCGCGTCGAGCACTGGGCGAACGCGTTGAATCAGCCGGCGGTCGCGGCGGCGACGATGCTGGGCCGGCCGGCGTCCTACGAGCGGCTCCCCTACTTCTTCACCGACCAGTACGACCTGGGCATGGAGTACGTGGGGCACGCACCGCGCGATGCGACGGTCGTGACCCGCGGCGACGTCGCGGGCCTGCAGTTCCTGGCGTTCTGGCTCGACTCCGACGATCGGGTGCGGGCGGGGATGAACGTCAACATCTGGGATGCGGGCGACGAGATCCGCGCGCTGCTGGGCTCCGGCACCGCCGTGGATCGGGCGAGGCTCGCCGATCCGGGTGTGGCGCTGGCCGATCTCGCGGGGTGAGCTTCGCCGCCCGCAGCGGGTCCGACGGGTCCACGGTGTCCGCACGTGGTGGGATTGGTTCGTCGCAACCCGTCGTGTAGAAGGAGATCTTCGTGGCACCACCGAATCTGACCCGTGAGCAGGCTGCTGAACGGGCCGCGATCCTGTCGGTCGACAACTACCGCATCGAACTCGATCTCACCGACGGCGCGGGCGCACCCGGCACCACCACGTTCCGTTCGATCACGACGGTCACGTTCGGAGCCACCGAGGGTGCGTCGACGTTCATCGACCTGATCGCGCAGAAGGTGAACTCGGCGACGCTCAACGGCTCCCCCCTCGACGTGTCCGGCTACACCGAGGACACCGGTCTGGCGCTGACCGGGCTGGCCGAACGCAACGAACTGGTCGTCGACGCGGACTGCCTGTACACGAATACAGGTGAGGGTCTGCACCGGTTCGTCGATCCCACCGACGGTGCGGTGTACCTGTACTCACAGTTCGAGACGGCCGACGCCAAGCGCATGTTCGCGTGCTTCGACCAGCCGGACCTGAAGGCCACGTTCGACCTCTCGGTGACCGCGCCGGAGGACTGGGCGGTGATCTCCAACGCCGAGACGGTGCAGACCGTCGCCGCCACGCCCGGCAAGCACATCTTCCGCACGACACCGCGGATGAGCACCTATCTGGTCGCGCTGATCGCCGGCCCGTACTCGGTGTGGACGGATGCGTACACCGACGAGCACGGCACAATTCCGCTGGGCATCTACTGCCGCGCGTCGCTCGCAGAGTTCATGGACGCCGACCGGCTGTTCACCGAGACGAAGCAGGGCTTCGACTTCTATCACCGCAACTTCGGGGTGCCCTACGCGTTCGGTAAGTACGACCAGTTGTTCGTGCCGGAGTTCAACGCGGGCGCGATGGAGAACGCCGGGGCCGTCACGTTCCTCGAGGACTACGTCTTCCGGTCGAAGGTGACCCGCGCGTCGTACGAGCGGCGCGCCGAGACGGTGCTCCACGAAATGGCGCACATGTGGTTCGGCGACCTCGTGACCATGCGCTGGTGGGACGATCTGTGGCTCAACGAGTCCTTCGCGACGTTCGCCTCGGTGCTGTGCCAGTCCCGCGCGACCGAGTACACCAACGCGTGGACGACGTTCGCGAACGTCGAGAAGTCGTGGGCGTACCGCCAGGATCAGCTGCCGTCGACGCATCCGATCGCCGCGGACATCCCCGATCTGGCGGCCGTCGAGGTCAACTTCGACGGCATCACCTACGCGAAGGGCGCGTCGGTGCTCAAGCAGCTCGTCGCGTACGTCGGCGAGGAACCGTTCCTGGCGGGTCTCCGCGACTACTTCCGCGACCACGCCTACGACAACGCGACCTTCGACGATCTGCTCGCGGCGCTCGAGAAGGCGTCGGGCCGCGACCTGTCCGGGTGGGGCGCGCAGTGGCTCAAGACGACGGGCCTGAACATCATGCGCCCCGATTTCGAGGTCGACGCCGACGGGAAGTTCACCCGGTTCACGGTCGTGCAGGAGGGAGCGCAGCCGGGTGAAGGCGAGTTCCGGGTGCACCGCCTGGCGATCGGCGTGTACGACGACGACGGTTCCGGGAAGCTGCTGCGCACCCACCGCGTCGAGATCGATGTCGATGCCGCCGCCCGCACCGACGTGCCGGAGCTCGTCGGGGTGCCGCGCGGGCAGTTCGTGCTCGTCAACGACGACGACCTGACGTACTGCTCGGTGCGGCTCGACGAGCAGTCGCTGCGCACGGTGATCGAGCGGGTCGGCGACATCGCCGAGCCGCTGCCCCGCACGCTCGTGTGGTCGGCGGCGTGGGAGATGACGCGGCAGGCCGAGCTCAAGGCCCGCGAGTTCGTGGCGCTCGTGCAGCGCGGTGTGGCCGCCGAGAGCGAGGTGGGTGTCGTGCAACGGCTGCTCATGCAGGCACACACCGCGCTGGGCAGCTACGCGGATCCGGCGTGGGCGGACAGCCAGGGCTGGGCGGACTACGCGAACCGGCTGCTGGAACTGGCCCGCGCGGCCGAGCCGGGATCCGATCATCAGCTCGCCTTCGTCAACGCCCTGACCACGGCGCAGTTGTCGGCGTGGCACACCGAGGTGCTCGCCGAGCTGCTCGCCGCCGATCCGTCGACGGTGGGGTTGCCGGGGCTGGTCGTCGACACGGATCTGCGGTGGCGGATCGTGCAGGCGCTCGCCGCGGCCGGAGAGATCGACGCCGACGGTGTCGAGTCCCCGGTGATCGACGCGGAGGCCGAGCGCGATCCGACGGCCGCCGGTGCCCGTCAGGCGGCGGCCGCGCGGGCGGCCCGTCCGCAGGCGGCGGTCAAGGAACAGGTGTGGCAGACGGTGATCTTCGACGACACGGTCCCGAACATCACCGCCCGCGCGATCATCGGCGGGTTCGCCCCGGCCGGCCAGAGCGAACTGCTCGAGCCGTACGTGGCGCGGTACTTCGCGGACGTTCCGGGCGTGTGGGAGCGGCGATCGAGCGAGGTCGCGCAGACCGTCGTGGTCGGCCTGTACCCGGCGTGGTCGATCTCGGAGGCGTCGGTCGCGGCGGCCGACGAGTTCCTCGCCGGTGACCTGCCGCCCGCGCTGCGCCGGCTCGTCGTCGAGGGCCGCGCCGGCATCGTGCGGTCGCTGAAGGCCCGCGCCTTCGACGCCTCCTGAAAGCGGCTGTCTCCAGAAAACCACTGAGGGGTGTCTCCCCGCTGCCGAACAGCAGGGAGACACCCCTCAGTGGGAAGCGCCGAAGATCAGGGCGCGACGATCGCGTTCGCGATGACGCGGACGGCGCTGACCAGGCCGTCGAGAAGGTGGCCCTGGCCGAAGGACGCGACCGCGGCGGTCACGCCGAGCTGCGCGACCCGGTCCGTGACGCGATCCGCGACGTCGACGCCGCTGCGGATCTGGATCGACCGCTGGTTCGGGTAGACGGCGATGAGCACCGAACGCGCCGCCTCGGGGGTCTGCGGGAAGACCGCGTCGGTGGCCGCCGCCGGGTCCGTCGCATCGCCGATGTAGGTGTTGAACCGCACCTTGGTGGCGCGGGTGGCCTCGGAGAGTGCGTCGTCGAGCGCGATCAGGTCCCGCTCGGCGAACGGCGGGTTCTCGTCGAACGTGTGGTCGAGGCCGGCCGGGATGGCCCGCGAGATGCGTCCGCTCGCCGTCAGTGCGGCGGCGTACGGCAGGTTCTCCGGCGCGATCGCCGGGGCGTGGATCACGTCACCACTTGCCACTTGCGGTACCTCCGATCAGTTCCGTCGCCGAACCGGCGTGTCCGTGCCCACCGTGGTGTCCGTGTCCGGTCACCTCGTCGACAGCGCTCCACAGCACCGGCTCGTGATCCCACTTGTCACCGAGCTTGTACTCGGCCGGATTCGGGGTCGCGTACTTCGGCCCGATGTAGCCCAGCCCCGCGACGATCAGGACCACCAGCAACGGGATGCCCACGAATATCAGGGTTGTCTCGAGAATGCTCACACCGCAAACGGTAGCCCAGCCGGTACCATCCCGGCGCACTTGGCCCGGGATGTCTCCGTTGCGCTCAGGCGGCGCCCTCTCCCAGATACGGCAACCAGGTCGGATGCAGCTCCGGCAGGGTGGCCAGCAGACGCCAGTGCCGACCCTTCGGCGGCACCAGTGAGGCCCGCAACGTCCAGCCCAGTTCGCTGAGCAACCGGTCTGCTTTCTTGTGGTTGCACGACGCGCAGCAGGCGACGCAGTTCTCCCAGGAATGCTCGCCACCGCGGCTGCGCGGAACGACGTGATCGATGGTTTCGGCCTTGGCGCCGCAGTAGGCGCACCGGTTGCCGTCCCGGTGCATGAGCGCGGCCCGGGTCATCGGCACCCGCGCGTGGTAGGGCACGCGGACGAAGGTGCGCAGCCGGATCACCGAGGGAAGCTGCACGGACCGTTCCGCCGAGTGCACGACCGGTGCCTGCGGGTCCTCGTGCACCGTGTCGGCCTTGCCGCAGGTCATGAGCACCACCGCGCGGCGCGCCGGCAGCGCGGTCAGCGGTTCGAAGGTGGCGTTGAGCAGCAGCACCCTCAACGCGAACCAGTCCGGTAGGGCACCGGGGTCGCGCACGACCCGCAGAGTGTTGGCCCCCGGGACCCCGTCGAGGGTCTCCGCGGGCGGGAGTTGTCGATGTGCGCTGCTGCGGTGCTTCATGCGACCTCCGGAAGACTGGCAATAGTGCACCACGGATGCCGCGACATCGCACCCCGAATTCGCCGACATGTTGCGGTCGGGGTGTGAACGTCCCGTACCGCCCCGGCGCCCTTACTGCAGAAGCAGGCACAATGGGCGGGCGAGAGGGAATGGTGAGCAACGATGAGTGACGAGCAGACCTTCTACGACGCGATCGGTGGGGCCGAGACGTTTCGGAAGATCACCGCGCGCTTCTACGAAGAGGTCGCCAAGGACGAGGTCGTCCGGCCGCTGTATCCGGAGGAGGATCTGGGCCCGGCGGAGCGCCGCATGCGCATGTTCCTCGAACAGTACTGGGGCGGTCCCCGCACCTACTCCGACGAGCGGGGGCACCCGCGGCTGCGGATGCGCCACCACCCGTTCAAGATCGGCCCGATCGAGCGGGACGCGTGGCTGCGGTGCATGCACACCGCGATCGCCTCGATCGACGACACCACGCTCGACGCCGCGCATCGCCGCCAGTTGCTCGACTACATCGACATGGCCGCCGACTCGCTGATGAACTCGCCGATCTGACCCTTCCGGCGCAGTTCGGCGGCTCAGCCGCGGCCGAGCACCGACCGGATTCTGGTCACGACGCGCAGCGCGAACGCGATCGGCGCGGGGAGGTTCCGGCGCAGGATCGCGTGCTTGCGCACGTATTCGGGGACCTGCCAGACCGCCCAGGTTCCGGCGCGGAACAGGGCGGCGTCCCCGGCACGCAACGTGCGGGGCGGGAAGTCGTCGGCGGACACGGTGACGGCGCCGTCGACGATGTGCACGATCTCGTCGACGGCGAAGTACCAGTTGAACCGGCCCGCGGTGCAGTCCCAGACGTGCGTCGTCGTGGTCCGATCCGTGCTGGTCGACCACTGGCCGCAGCGCGCGCGGGGGTCGCCCGCGATGATCCAGGCGGGGTCGATCGGGTCGTCGGCGAGCTCGACGTCGTCGAGGCGGGCAGCCACCACGGATGTCCGTTTCATGCCGATCGTCCTATCACGCGGGGTCCCCCGGCCGCGACCTCGTGACTCGCCTCCCACGACACCCGCGGCCGAGATTTGACACCATGTTTGCGTGTCAAGGCCGCAGAGCACGTCGTCCCCGGCACCTCCTGTTCCGGTGCCCTGGTGGCGCGATGCCGTCTTCTACCAGATCTATCCGCGGTCGTTCGCCGACGCGAACGGTGACGGTGTCGGCGATCTCGCCGGCATCCGTGAGCGCCTCGGTTACGTCGAACTGCTCGGTGTCGACGCGATCTGGCTGAACCCGGTGATGCGGTCCCCCATGGCCGATCACGGTTACGACGTGTCCGATCCCCGGGACATCGATCCGCTGTTCGGCGATCTCGACGACTTCGACGAGCTGGTCCGGGAGGCGCATGCCCGGCGGATCCGCGTCGTGATGGATCTGGTGCCGAACCACACCAGCAACGAGCACCCGTGGTTCCGCGCCGCCCTCGCCGCACCGCCGGGCAGCCGCGAACGCGCCCGCTACCACTTCCGCGACGGCCGGGGCCCCGGCGGCGACGAGCCCCCGAACAACTGGCCGAGCATCTTCGGCGGTCCCGCCTGGACGCGGATCACCGAACCCGACGGCACCCCCGGCCAGTGGTATCTGCACCTGTTCGCCCCCGAACAACCCGACCTCAACTGGGGCAACGAAGAGGTCTTCGCGGATCTGGAACGGACCCTGCGGTTCTGGCTGGATCGGGGCGTCGACGGCTTCCGCATCGACGTCGCGCACGGCATGGCCAAACCGGACGGCCTGCCGGACCACGACGGGTGGCAGTCGAACAAGCTGCTCTCGCACTTCGACACCGATCCGCGGTTCAACGATCCGAACGTGCACCACATCCACCGGCGGATCCGGAAGGTCTTCGACGAGTACCCGCACGCAGTGGCGATCGGCGAGATCTGGGTGCACGACCCGCAGCGGTTCGCGGAGTACCTGCGCCCGGACGAGCTGCATCTCGGATTCGACTTCCACCTCGCGCTGACCGGGTGGGACGCGACCGCGATCCGGGAGGCGATCGAGGGTTCGCTCGCCGCGGTCGCTCCGGTGCAGGGAACCCCGACGTGGACGCTGTCCAATCACGACGTCTCCCGGGAGGTCACCAGGTTCGGCGGCGGTCCGGCCGGGATCGCGCGGGCCCGGGCGATGCTGCTCGTCGAACTGGCGCTGCCGGGGGCGGTGTTCGTCTACAACGGAGCCGAACTCGGGCTCGCCGATGTCGACCTGCCCGACGAGGCCCTGCAGGATCCGGTGTGGAAGAGGTCCGGGTACACGGACCGCGGTCGCGACGGCTGCCGGGTTCCGCTGCCGTGGGAGGGCGACCGGCCGCCGTTCGGGTTCACCTCGGCCGCGCAGGGCTGGTTACCGCAGCCGGAGGACTGGGCGGAGCTGACCGCCGAACACCAACTCGAGGACGTGACGTCGATGCTGTCGCTGTACCGGGCGGCGCTCGAGCTGCGCCGTCGCCGCCCGGAGTTGTCCGGCGGGATCGATTGGTACGGAAGCCCACCCGGCTGCCTGGCGTTCCGGCGGCAGGGCGGGCTGACGTGCGCGCTCAACACCACGGACGATCCGGTGCCGCTGCCCCCGGGTGCGGTGCTGCTCGCCAGCGCACCGGGTGCGGACACCCACCTGCCGCCGAACAGCGCGGCCTGGTTGCTGTGACACCGGAACGGCCGCCACGGTTACGAAAAGCTTTGCGTCACAACACGTTCAGACCAATTCCCCCGCCGCGTCGCAGGTACACCGAACCGTAGCGGGCGTCGAGCCGCAGCCACGTCGCGGTGGCCCGCACCCGCACCACCTCGGCGGGGTCGATGCGCGCGAGGTCGATCTCCGCGGTGGCGCCCGCCGGACCGACGGGCACGAAACCCATGCCGTTGAGCGCGAACACCAGCCGCATGGGCACCCCGACCGTGAGGCCGCCGCCGGTGACCTCGAGCACCTCCTGCGCGAGCAACGACACCGGCGGTCCCTGCGCCCCCTGTTCCCGGGTCGCCGCGACGCCGCGCTGGGCGAGATCGACGAGCACACGCGCGGGAACGTCGTCGACGTGGACGTAACCGTCCTCCGGTGGCAGCGACCCCCGCCAGGCCGAATCGACCGCCCAGCCGGGGTCGATGTTCTCCCCCGCATCGGGTGCGGTCAGTGCCGCACGCAGTCCGTCCGCGGCCACGCACGTGTCGGCGGGGGTGACGGTACCGCGCAGCACTCGCACGGCCAGGGCGTCGAACCCGGTGCGCACCCACGCCGCGAGCAGGCCGTCGCGCCGGCGGTGCAACCGCACGACGGTCGATTCGTCGAGCCGCAGTGCCCGCCCGAGGAAGGTCGCCAGGTCGGCCCGGTCGTCCGCGTCCGGGATGTGGACCTGCCGTTCGGCGTGTCCCGGCTCAGCCACGGCGCCACCGCTGCAGGAATTCTCGTTCGGGGGCAGTGAGTCGGCGCAGCTTCTGGGTGTCGATGTCGAACGCGGCGATCTGCGTCGACGCGACGATCGACGGCGGCGTATCGACGGGCGCGCCACCGGGCCGCACCTCGTAGCCGATCGTGAAGTCGACGGCGCGCACCTGTTCGGTCCACATCACCACGTCCAGCGGGCTGTCCTCGTGCCGCAGCTGGCCCCGGTACCGCACGTGCAGGTCGGCGATGACGGCTCCGTCGCGCAGGTTCACGGTGGGCCGGCCGTCGGCGAACAGCCACGGGATGCGGGCCTCCTCGAGCAGGGTCACCATCCGCGCGTGGTTGACGTGCTGGAACACGTCCATGTCGGACCAGCGCACCACCACCTCGGTCCGGAACCCGAACTGCTCCGCCGCATCCTTCACGTGCTACCTCCGATCGGGTGCACCCGCGCGCACCATGGTCCTGATCTGCCGTGCCGCCACCAGCAGCGTGGCCAGGTCCAGGTTTCCAGATGCGAATATCTCCTCGAGCGCCGCCCTCGCACGCACGAGCCGCGACCCGTTCGACAGCTCCCAGTCCTCGATCATCTCGACGCTGGTCTCCTCCGGTTCGGCGCCGGCGAGCACGTCCCGGGTCAACGCCCGCAACGATCCGTACAGTTCGTCGCGCAGCGCGAGCCGCGCGAGCGAATGCCACCGGTCGCCCCGGTCGAGTTCGGAGACCGCCGACAGCAGCCGGTCGACACCGAGGTGCGCGTCCATCGCGTAGTACAGCTCGGCGACGATCTCCTCGTCGCGTTCGACGATGTCGGCGATGTCGATGACGTCGAGCAGCGGGAACTGGTCGAGCAGTCGGAACACGTCCTCGGTGAGTGCGCGGGGGGCACCCCGGGAGAGCAGCGGCGCCATCCGGTCGCCGAGGTCCTCGCGGACGTGGCCGCGCATCCATTCCCCCACCCGCGGGGCCAGCTGCGCGAACGGCGCCCGGTAGCGGGCGATCTCGGCGCCGACGGCCAGCGGCTGCGGCCGGTTCGACAGCAGCCACCGCGACGCCCGGTCCAGCACCCGGTTGGATTCGAGCAGCAGGTCGTCGGCGACGTCGGTGGGGATGTCGGCGCTGCGGATGCGCGTCCACAACTGCGGCAGCCCGAAGATCTCGGTGGCGGCCGCGTAGGCACGGATCGCGTCCGTGCTCGACGCCCCGGCGTCCTCGCTCAGCCGGTACACGTAGGTGATGCCGCCGTTGTCGACGGTCTCGTTCGCGAGGATCGTCGCGACGATCTGCCGGCGCAGCGGATGCGCCTTGATTCCGTTGCGGAACCGCTGCCGCAGCGGCTCCGGGAAGTAGCCGGGCAGCCGGGTGGCGAACGTTTCGCTGTCGGGCAGGTCGGTCTCGAGCAGGTCCTCGACGAGGGCGAGTTTGACGTGGGCGAGCAACGTGCACAACTCGGGTGAGGTCAGTCCTTCACCGGCCTCGAGCCGCTGTTCGATCTCCTCGTTGTCCGGCAGCGCCTCGAGGGTCCGGTCGAGGCCGCGTTCGGCGACGAGGGCGTTGATCAGGCGCTGGTGCACCCCGAGGAGCGCCGGTGCCGACGCCCGGGACACGCCGAGCACCCCGTTCTGGGCGATGTTGTCGGCGAGGACGAGCCGGGCGACCTCGTCGGTCATGGATTCGAGCAGCGGATTGCGTTCGGACTCCGGCAGTTCCCCGGCGGCGACCATCGAATCGAGCAGGATCTTGATGTTGACCTCGTGGTCGGAGCAGTCCACCCCGGCGGAGTTGTCGATCGCGTCGGTGTTGATCTTGCCGCCGGCGCGGGCGTATTCGATGCGGCCGCGGGGGGTCACACCGAGATTGCCGCCCTCCCCCACCACCCGCGCCCGGATCTCGTCGCCGTCGACGCGGACCGCGTCGTTGCTCTTGTCTCCGACGTCCGCGTGCGTTTCGGTGTGGGCCTTGACGTAGGTGCCGATGCCGCCGTTCCACAGCAGGTCGACGGGGGCGCGCAGGATCGCGCGGATCAGCTCGGGCGGAGGCAGTTCGGTGACCTCGTCGGGTAGGCCCAGCGCAGCCCGGGCCTCCGGCGCGAGCGGAATCGACTTGCGGGTGCGTTCCCACACCCCACCGCCGGTACCGATCAGCTTCGGGTCGTAGTCCGCCCAGGAGGACCGGGGCAGTTCGAACAGCCGGCGTCGTTCGGCGTAGGAGCGGGCCGCGTCGGGGTCCGGGTCGAGGAAGATGTGCCGGTGGTCGAACGCAGCGACGAGCCGGATGTGCTCGCTGAGCAGCATGCCGTTGCCGAACACGTCACCGCTCATGTCGCCGATGCCGACGACGGTGAAGTCCTGTGTCTGCGTGTCGAGACCGAATTCGGCGAAGTGGCGTTTGACGCTCTCCCACGCCCCGCGCGCGGTGATGCCCATCGCCTTGTGGTCGTATCCGGCCGAACCCCCCGAGGCGAACGCGTCGTCGAGCCAGAAGCGATGCTCGCGCGCAACCTCGTTGGCGAGGTCGGAGAACGACGCGGTGCCCTTGTCCGCGGCGACGACGAGGTAGGGGTCGTCGCCGTCGCGGCGCACGACCCGGGCGGGCGGAATCGCCTGGTTGGTGCCTCGGTCGAGGTTGTCGGTGATCTCGAGCATGCCGCCGACGAACCGGCGGTAGCAGCGTTCGCCCTGCACGCGGACGGCGACACGGTCGACCGCGGGGTCCCCGGTGGGGGCGACGGGCTTCTTGACCACGAAGCCGCCCTTGGCGCCGACCGGCACGATCACCGCGTTCTTGACGGCCTGAGCCTTGGCGAGACCGAGGATCTCGGTGCGGTAGTCCTCGCGGCGGTCGGACCAGCGCAGCCCGCCACGCGCGACCGGACCGAACCGCAGGTGCACACCCTCGACTTCGGGCGAATAGACGAACATCTCGAATTTCGGCCGGGGACGCGGTAGTTCGTCGATCTCGCTGGGATCGAGCTTGAACGTCAGGATGCGTCTCATCGCGTCCCGGTCGTCGACCGGAACGAAGTAGTTGGTGCGCAGGGTGGCCCGGATCAGCGCGAACAGCCCGCGCAGGATGCGGTCGGCGTCGAGACCCGTGACGGCGTCGATCGCCCGCTCGAGTGCCGCGACGAGGTCGCGTTCACGGGCCGCCGAGACCGCCGGGAGCAGTTCCGGATCGAACATCGTCTCGAACAGTTCGACGAACAGACCGGTGGTGCCCGGGGCGGCGAGCAGCACCCCGGCGATGCGGTACTCGCTGTACGGGAAGCCCGCCTGCTTCAGGTATTTCGCGTAGGCGCGCAGCATCGCGGCCCGACGCCAGGTCAGCCCCGCGCGCAGGACCAGTTCGTTGAACCGGTCGCCGGCGACCGCCCCGTGCCACACCGCCTCGAATGCGTCGGTGAAGCGTTGCGGCATCGCGGATTCCGGGTCTACGTCGACCGGCATGTCGAGCCCGAAATCGTATATCCAGCAACTCATCCGGTCCGCGCGGATGATCTGGTACGGCCGCTCGTCGACGACGTCGACACCGAGGCTCTGCAGCGCCGGCAGCACCCGGCTCAGCGTGATGCCCTCGCTGCCGATGTAAAGCGCGAAACGCCACCGGCGCGGCACGGCGTCGTCGGGGCGGTACAGCAGCATGTCGATCGAGTCCGCCCGCAACGCCTCGAGGCGCGCCACGTCGGCGAGGGCGTGCGCCGGGTCGAAGTCCTCCTTGTACGCGTCGGGAAAGACGTCCGAATAGCGCTTCACGAGCGCAGGATCGATGGTCGGGTCGTCCGCGGCGATCTCGGCGAGCCGGTCGTCCCAGCTGCGGCTGGCCTCGGCGAGCAGACCCTGGATGCGCAGCCGTTCGGCTTCGGTCGTGTCGACCCGGACGTCGGGTGCACCGACCGCCGAACGGATCGTCACGTGCAGCTGCGCAAGATCACCCTCGGTGACACGGGCCGTGTAATCGAGTGTCCCCCCGCCGAATTCGCGCAACAGTATCTGCTGCATCGCGACGCGGACGCGGGTCGTGTAGCGGTCGCGCGGCAGATACACCAGGCACGAGACGTACCGGCCGAACGGATCGACGCGCACGAACAGCCGGACCTGACGACGCATCCCCACGACCGAGGACACGGTCCGGTACAGGGTGTCGGTGTTCATCGAGAACAACTCGATCCGCGGCATCGACTGGATGATCTCGAGCATCGCCTGCCCGGTGAACGAGGACATCGGCACGCCCGCCCGGGCGATGGCACCGCGTACCCGGCGCGACAGCATCGGGATGTCGAGGACGTTCTCGTGCAGTGCGGTGACCGTGAGCACCCCGAGGAACCGGTGCTCGCCGACGATGCGGCCGTCGTCGTCGAGGTTCGCCACGTCCACGAAGTACGGGTACACCGACCGGTGCACGGTCGCCGGCAGCGAGCCCTCGGTGAGCACCAGCAGCGGACGGTCCGCCGGTTCCGCGACGGCCGGCAGATCGATCGGATCGTGTGTCACCTGGTCGCGGAGCAGACCGAGGCCGCTGCCCGGTACCGGGTGGATCGGGCGCGCACCGTGCTCGTCCGGGTCCCCGAGGTTGTACTGGCGGTAGCCGAGGAGGGCGTAGTTACCCTCCCCCAGCCAGCGCAGCAGCGCCGCCGTCTCGGTCAGCTCCTCGGCGGTGCGCGCGCCCGGCGGGTCGGTGGCGAGCGCCTCCAGGTACGCCTCGAGTTCGCGGCTGCGATCCTGCATGGCGTCGGTGTCCGTCACCACCTGGCGGACATCGGCGAGCACCACCGGAAGCTCGGCGTCCACGGCGTCGAGCGCCGAATCGGTCGTGGTGGGGTGCAGCTGCACGTGGATCCACGATTCGGCGGTGGCGTCGTCGGCTCCCGCCGGGACGGTGGTCAGCGCGACCAGCTCCCCCGTCGGTCCGCGCCGGGCCCCGAAGATCGGGTGCACGACCTCGCCGACGGTGACACCGAGGCGCTCCAGCAGGGACGTCACCGACTCCACCAACAGCGGCATGTCGTCGGTGACGATCTGCACTGCCGGACCGATCCCGTCGCGGCGCCCGGCCCGGTACACGTGCGTCACGGCGGTACCCGACGGGCGGTGCCGGCCCAGTTCCAGATGCGCCTGAATCGCACGGCGCAGATCGGTGAGCTCGCCGCCGCCCTGTCGATATGCCCGTTCCAGTACCTCGACATCCGACGAAACATGCTGCGATGCAGGCGACTCGGCCATGATGACCCTCCTCACTCGGATCTGCTGCGCAAACGCGAACGCCGCGGACAGGCCCGAAGTCGAGCCTATCCGCGGCGTGGCGTCCGAGGAGGGAAACGAGCGTCAGCCGACGGCTACGGCCAGGTATTCGCCGAGCATCCGGCGCTCGTCGTCGGTGAGCGCCCGGGCGGAGTCGGTGGCCGGGTCGAACCCGACCAGCACCGCGTCACCGAGTCCGCACACGTTGCCGTGCACGTCGGTGACGACGTGCCGGAGCGTGTAGGACGTGGTGCCGAGCCGCAGCACCGTCACCGTGACGGTGATCGGACCCGACTCGTCCTTGAGCGGCCGCAGGAATTCCACGTCGGTCTTGCGCACGACGACCGGCAGGGGCTCGAACGGTGCGGATCGGAAGAACTTGATCCGCGCCTCCTGCATGTACTCGACGAACTTGGTGTTGTTCACGTGCCCGAGCCGATCGGAATCGGCCCAGCGCACCTCGAGCTCGCAGGCGAACGCCTTGCCGCCCCGGTCGGCCACGCGCGGGTCAGTCACGCGTCAGCTTCCGGTGGGTGACCCGGTGCGGGCGGGCGGCCTCGGCGCCGAGACGCTCGATCTTGTTGGCCTCGTACGCCTCGAAGTTGCCCTCGAACCAGAACCACTTGCCCTCCTCGACGTTGCCCTCCCACGCGAGGATGTGGGTGCAGGTGCGGTCCAGGAACCAGCGGTCGTGGGAGATCACGACGGCGCAACCCGGGAACTGCTGCAGCGCGTTCTCCAGCGAGCTGAGGGTTTCGACATCGAGGTCGTTGGTCGGCTCGTCGAGCAGGATCAGGTTGCCGCCCTCCTTGAGGGTCAGCGCGAGGTTCAGGCGGTTGCGCTCACCACCGGAAAGAACCTCCGCCGGCTTCTGCTGATCCGGGCCCTTGAACCCGAACGCCGACACGTACGCGCGCGACGGCATCTCGTTCTGGCCGACCTCGATGAAGTCGAGCCCGTCCGAGACGACCTCCCACACGGTCTTCTTGGGGTCGATGTTCGCGCGGGTCTGGTCGACGTAGCTGAGCTTGACGGTCTCGCCGACCTTGACGGTGCCCGAATCGGGCTGCTCGAGACCGACGATGGTCTTGAACAGGGTGGTCTTGCCGACGC
Source organism: Rhodococcus sp. NPDC003383 (assembly GCF_053589115.1). Classification (NCBI taxonomy): domain Bacteria; kingdom Bacillati; phylum Actinomycetota; class Actinomycetes; order Mycobacteriales; family Nocardiaceae; genus Rhodococcus; species Rhodococcus sp. NPDC003383. The sequence continues at coordinate 52,878 of NZ_JBSFRG010000014.1, forward strand.
CGTTGGGGCCGATCACACCGACGATGCCGTTGCGCGGCAGGGTGAACGACAGGTCCTTGATGAGAACCCGGCCGTCGAAGCCCTTGTCCAGGTGCTCGACCTCGACGACGACGTTGCCCAGGCGCGGCGGCGTCGGGATCTGGATCTCCTCGAAGTCGAGCTTGCGGTGCTTCTCGGCTTCGGCGGCCATCTCCTCGTAGCGGGCCAGACGCGCCTTGTTCTTGGTCTGCCGGGCCTTGGCGCCGGAGCGGACCCACTCAAGCTCCTCCTTGAGGCGCTTCTGGAGCTTCTGGTCCTTCTTGCCCTGCACCTCGAGGCGCTCTGCCTTCTTCTCCAGGTAGGTGGAGTAGTTGCCCTCGTAGGGATGCAGCTTGCCGCGGTCGACCTCACAGATCCACTGCGCGACGTGGTCGAGGAAGTACCGGTCGTGGGTGACGGCCAGCACTGCGCCCGGGTAGGACGCGAGGAACTGCTCGAGCCACAGCACGGACTCGGCGTCGAGGTGGTTGGTGGGCTCGTCGAGGAGCAGCAGGTCCGGCTTGCTCAGCAGCAGCTTGCACAGCGCGACACGGCGGCGTTCACCACCGGAGAGGTGGGTGACCGGCTCGTCCGGCGGCGGGCAGCGCAGCGCGTCCATCGCCTGCTCGAGCTGCGAGTCGATGTCCCACGCGTTGGCGTGGTCGAGCTCCTCCTGGAGCTTGCCCATCTCCTCCATCAGCTCGTCCGAGTAGTCGGTGGCCATGAGCTCGGCGATCTCGTTGAACCGGTCGAGCTTGACCTTGATCTCGCCGAGACCCTCCTCGACGTTGCCCCGGACCGTCTTCTCCTCGTTGAGCGGAGGTTCCTGCAGCAGGATGCCGACGGTCGCTTCCGGGTCGAGGAATGCCTCGCCGTTGCTGGGCTGATCCAGCCCGGCCATGATCTTCAGGATCGACGACTTGCCCGCGCCGTTCGGTCCGACGACACCGATCTTGGCTCCCGGGTAGAAGCTCATGGTGACATCGTCGAGGATGACCTTGTCACCGTGCGCCTTGCGCACCTTCTTCATCGTGTAGATAAACTCCGCCATGCGTACCAGCGTATCGGGCCGGGCGTGGGAACCCACATCCTGGACTTTCTCCCCGGCCCGCGAGCGCACGCACGGCCGGAGTAGCTATCCGGCGAACAACCCCGCCACGAACGGCGTCGTGTCCGGCAGCGACGCGAACATCGTGTCGTCGTGATCGCCCGGATACGGCCGGAACCGCAGGTCGGCGCCGCCCGCGGTGAGGTCGGCGGCCAGCTTCACCGACAGCGGCGGCGGCACCATCGTGTCGCGCACCCCCTGGCCGATGAACAGGGGACGGTCGTAGCCGCGGGTCGGAACCCCCACGTAGTCGGCGAACACCGACCGGAACCGTTCGTCCCAGAGCGGCCGGGAGAGCAACTCCCCCACCTTCACGTCTCCGTACCGCTCGTCGAACTCCTCGTAGCAGAGCGTCTCGGCGGCCTCGAGCAGCTCGACACCGCGAGGTGAGAGAAAGCTGTTCACGTCCAGGTCGGAGCGTGCCGCCCGGAGCCCCGCGAACAGGTAGCCGGTGTAGGCGGTCAGCCCCTCGAGACCGAGGTCGGGGAAACCGGGGAAACCGAGCGGGTACAGCAGCTCGAGGTTCGACGGCGCGCCCGTCGCGACCATGCCCCGGAAGTCCAGTTCGGGGGCGCGGGCGGTGGCCGCGTGCGCGGTGTGCAGGGCCGCGTGCCCGCCCTGGGACTGGCCGATCACCACCCAGCGGTCCGACAGCGAGGGTTCGACCGCGCGGGCCGCGCGGACGATGTCGACGATGCTGTTCGCGGCGCTCGGACCGTCCAGGTAGGTGTGGATGCCCTCGGTCCCCAGCCCGGGATAGTCCGCCGCGACCACCGCGTATCCCTGCGCGAGCCAGTGATCGAGGTAGGCGGTGTCGCGGGGTCCGCGCGGTCGCACCGACGGTGCGCAGTCGTCGGCGATGCCGTACGTCCCGTGCGCCCACGCCACCACCGGACGGCCCTCGGCGGGTGCGGGGCCCGGCGGCAGGAACAGCACCCCGGTCCCGACGGCCGGGGCACCCGACCGCCACTGCGTGCGGTATTCGATGCGCTCGGCGACCGCGGCCCCCGGCACCGACAGCTCGGCGGGCAGCGGCCGCACGTCGATCACCGAGCCGGGGACCGGGTCGGCACCGGCCGTCGGCGACAGCGCCGCACAGAGGACCACCGCGCCCAGAACCGTCGCGAGCCCGACCCGCACCCGACCCATCTCCCACCCCCGTGTCCGCCGATCTGCCGCTCTCAGCGTGGCAGACGCGGACCGGTTCGGTGTCCGGTTCTCAGCGGCCTTCGCGGTCGCGGCGGGCGAGTTCGGCGAACATCGCGTTGTGCGCGGCGAGTTCGGCGTCGTGGTCCCGCTCCGCCGCCCGGTCGACGCGCCGCGCGACGCGTTCGTCGCTGCGCGACCACTGCACGAGCAGCGCGAGCATCACCAGCACCAGCGGGATCTCGCCCGCGGACCACGCGATGCTGCCGCCGACCTTCTGGTCGGAGAACAGGTCTTCGTTCCACGGCAGCGCCAGGCCGCGGTAGTACGTCTCGGCCATCACCGTGCCCATGCTCATGAGCGTGACGCCGAAGAACGCGTGGAACGGCAGCGAACCGAACACCATCGCCAGCTTCGTCACCGGCTGCACGTCCCGCGGGGACGGGTCGACGCCGATCACCACCCAGTAGAAGAGGTAGCCGCTCATCAGGAAGTGCAGGTTCATCAGCACGTGCGCGGCGTGACTGTCGACGGAGGATTCGAAGATGCCACCCAGGTACAGCGCGTAGAAGCCGCCGACGAACATCACCGACGCCACGAGCGGATGGGTGAAGAACCGTGACGGCGGGCTGTGCAGGAATTCGAGGATCCACTCGCGCGGGCCGGGCGCCCCGTCGCGGCCGGCCGGCTTGAACGCGCGCAGCGCGAGCGTCATCGCACCGCCGAGCGCGAGCAGCACGGGAGCGAGCATCGACATCGCCATGTGCGCGCCCATGTGGACGCTGAACATCGCCGGCGAGTACATCCCGACACCCGAGGACGTCGCGACCAGCAGCACGAAGCATCCGCTGAACCAGGCGATCGCCCGGCCCACCGGCCAGGAGTCGCCGCGCTTGCGCAGCGTCCACATGCCGAGCGCGTACGCGGCGGCGAGCACGACGGCCGCGGTGCCGAAGATCAGGTCGAACCGCCACGGGCCGAAGAACAGGTTCGCGAAGGTGGGCGGGCCGTCGAGGTTGTAGCCGAGTTCCACCTCGAGGACGCTCGGCGACGTCGTGGGGGCGGGCGGTGGGGTGCGTCCCAGTCCGACGGCCAGGCCGACCGTCGCCGCGAGCAGGATCGTTTCCACCGCCGCGAACCGGACCAGGGCGCCGCGGCTGGTGGGGTCGGCCTCGAGGGCCGGCAGCGCGCGGCGGCGCTGCGCCCAGCCGAGGATGCCGATCAGGATCAGGGCGACGGCCTTGGCGATGACGAGCCGTCCGTAGGTCGTGGTCAGGAGATCGTCGAACGGCACCCGCACGGCGGAGTTGACGATGCCGCTCAGCGCCATCACCACGAACGCGATGCCGGCGACGACCGAGAACCGGCGGGCCGCGAGATCGGTGTGGTCACCGCCGCGGCGCGCATGCACGAACAACGCGAACAACCCACCGGCCCACACCGAGGCCGCCACCAGGTGCAGCACGAGGCTGTTGGTGGCCATGTCGTGCGAGCCGCCCGAGGAGGAGTGCCCGGTCAGGGCGATCGGCAGGAGCGCGATCAAGGACAGCAGCAGCAGGTAGGGCACCCACGCCCAACGCACCGCGAAACGGATCAGCATCGCCAGCACGACGGTGAGGACGAGCGTCCATGCCCACGCCGACGCGACCTCGACCTGCCCGACGGCCCGCCACATGTTCACCGGCTTGATCGCCTCCCCGAGCGGCTGCCCGGAGGTGTCCGACAGGGTCAGCGGCACCAGCAGCGCCGAGCACAGGGCCCATACGAGCGCCGCCGCCCCGGCGGTCCGCACCGACCGGTAGCCGTCGACGTCGAGCACGCCGCTGCGTTGCGGGGGCACGAGGAAGGCCGCGAAGAACAGCGAACCGATCGTGGCGACCGCGGCGATCTCCGCGACACCCCGGACCGCCGGCAGCCCGTAGGTGGTGAGCGGGCCGGGATCGGGGATACCGAGCAGCACGAGCGCCTGCGACGCGGACAGTCCGACCACGATCGCTGCGACGATCGCCGAAATGACGCCGAACACGACATACAGGGCGGTCGTGCCCGATCGTGGGGCGGAGGTGGGTTCGGATTCGGGCTGCGCGAGCTCGGGTGCTGCCATGGCTACCAGGGTAGGACGTGCCCGGAGTCCCCTACGACACGACGTCGGAGCACAGTGTCCACCGTCACCACCGCGTCCGCGTCGACGATGGGACCGCGGCCCCGGGGCTCATTCCGGGCGCGTGGGCACCGGGTCTCCGTTGCGGAGCGAGGATTCGTATCCGGTCGTCAGCCAGAAGACGGTGCGATCGATCGTGGGGATGATGTCGGTGATCGCGATGTGCCCGTCGTGGTATCGCCCCACCAGCCCGTAGACGAGGCTCGACAGGATCGATTCCAGTTCGGCGACGAAGTCGGGGTCCACGTCCGACAGGACCGCCTGGCCGACCGGCACGACCACGTCGAAACCCCGCAGGGCGAGGGTTTCGCCGCCGGGTGCGGTCCGCACCCGGAAGTAGGCGAGGAGCATCGCCGGGTGCTGCACCCACGGTTCGAAGATCGCCCGCATCACCCGCATCATCGCCGGGTGCAACGGCTCGCCGGGATCGCGGCTCTGCTTGACGATGCCGGAGTGGTTCTCCGCCATCCAGCGTTCGATCGCGGCGAGGATCAGCTCGTCGCGCGTCGGGTAGCGCTTGTAGATGGTCGACAGCGAGGTGCGGGCGCGCCGCGCCACCTCGCGTAGCTGGACCGCGTCGTATCCCCCGCTTTCGAGGAGTTCGACGACGGTGTCGAGGAGTCGGTCCGAGGTCCGGTCGACCCCGCCCTCCACATCAGCATTCTCCATTTTGTGAATTTCCTTGCCGCATAGTGGTAACCCGGTTATCGTATGCCCAGTAACAAGGTTACTCGGCTCCGACGCGGCGACGGGGCGATCGGAAACACCCACGCCGCCGGTTCCAGCCCGCACTCACCCTGTGGAGCACCCATGCCACCGATACGACTGCACGTCGATCACGATCTCTGCGAGGCGCACGCCCTGTGCACCGAGATCGCACCGGAGGTCTTCGACCTCGGCGACGACGACCTCGCCCACTGCGACGAATCACCACCGGAAGCGTTGTGGCCCAAGGTGAAATCCGCCGCCAGTGCCTGCCCTCGCCAGGCCATCAGCTTCACCGAGACATAGCCACTGCCCGAATCGAAAGGCCGGCATTCCGATGACCGATCTCGCATCAGTCGACTACTTCTCCGACGGAGAGGTCGCACAAAGCCCCTTCGAGTACTTCGATCAGCTCCGGGACCGAAACCCGGTCTACCGCGAACCGCACTACGGCGTCGTGGTCGTCACCGGCCACCAGGAGGTGGTCGAGGCTTTCAAGAACAGCGACGCCCTCTCGGCGGTCAACTCGATCGGCGGGCCGTTCCCCCCGCTACCGTTCATGCCCGAAGGCGACGACATCACGGAGCAGATCGAAGCGCACCGTCACCAGTTCCCGATCTTCGAGCACCTCGTCACGATGGATCCGCCCGATCACACGAAGGCCCGCGCGCTGCTGGGCCGGCTCCTCACTCCGAAACGCCTGAAGGAGAACGAGGAGTATCTGTGGACGCTCGCGAACGAGCAACTCGACGAATTCATCGACAACGGTCGCTGTGAATTCCTCGGCGAGTACGCCAAACCCTTTGCGACGCTGGCCATCGCCGATCTGCTCGGTGTCCCGCAGGAGGACCGCGACGAGTTCCGGCGGGCGCTGGGTGCGGACGCACGGCCCGGCGCGCGGGTCGGCGCCCTCGACGGCGAGCCGGTCGGTATCAATCCGCTCGAATACCTGGACGATCGTTTCAGCGGCTACCTCACCGAGCGGCGACGCGAGCCCCGAGGCGACATCCTCAGCGGCCTCGCCACCGCTACCTACCCGGACGGCTCGATCCCCGAGATCATCGAGGTCGTACGGCCCGCGACTTTCCTGTTCGCGGCCGGTCAGGAGACCGTGACGAAGCTGCTCAGCTCGGCACTGCGGGTCCTCGGCGAGCGACCGGAATACCAGAAGATCCTGCGTGAGGACCGCAGCCTCATCCGGCCCTTCATCGAGGAGTCCCTCCGCTTCGACAGCCCGACGAAGGTCGATTTCCGCCTCGCCCGCAAGACCACCACGATCGGTGATGTCGACATCCCGGCCGGGACCGTGGTGATGCTGAGTCTCGCGGCCGCGAACCGTGATCCGCGCAAGTTCGAGGATCCGAACGAGTTCCGCTTCGACCGGCCGAACGCCCACGACCACATCGCGTTCGGCCGCGGACTCCACACGTGCGCGGGGGCACCGCTGGCCCGCATCGAAGGCCAGATCACCCTCAATCGCCTGCTCGATCGGATGAGCGAGATCCGGCTCTCCGAAACCGAGCACGGGCCGGCGACCGACCGCCGGTACACCTACGAACCCACGTTCCTGCTGCGCGGACTCACCGAACTCCACATCGAGTTCACGCCGAGCTAGTGCGCTTCGCGCCCGTGTGCCTTTGTGGCGACTGGAGCCGCCACAAAGGCACACCGCAGGGGTCAGCGCTGCAGCCGGGCGAGTATGTCGGCCAGGTGATTTGCCAGCTCGTCCTGTTCGGGGACGATCGCCGGATCCGCCACCAGGGTGATCCCCAGCTCGCCCGCGTACGACAGCACCGCGAAGGTCACACCCACGTTGCCGGGGGTGACCACCAGCGGCACCAGCGACCGCACCCGGAACCCGGCCAGCCCCACGGGCTCGGCCGGGCCGCGCAGATTGGTCACGAAGGTGTGCACCATCCGCTGATGATCGATGAACAACCGGAACAGTCCGAGCCGGCTCAGCGCCCGGAACGCCGATCCGAGCGGCCCGCCGGACGACGCACGATCCGGAAGATGTTCGCGGGCAGCGCTCGTCGCCGCGACGATCCGCGCGAGCCGGGTCTCGTCGTCCGCGATGGCCGGTACCGAGACGGGGCGGACACCGGTGGCGTTGCCGAGACGGTCCGCGGTCGTGCTGCGGCGCCCCGAGATCGGCACCGACACCACCAACCGGTCGGGATGCTCCCCGCGAGCTCCCAGGACAGCCAGCATGGCACCGGTCACTGCCGTCACGACGACGTCGTTGACGGTGCCGTGGTGGCGGTGCGCCAAGGATGTGACGTCGGCCAGCGGAACGGTGATCCGTGTGACACGCCGCCGGCTCGACGTCGGCCGGTTCAGCGAGGTCGGCTCAACGAGGCGCGGCACGCTTCGGCCGAGACCGAGTTCGCGCAACCCCGCGAATCCTCGGCGCATCGCGACCGGGAACGCCCGCACCGCCGCGAGCTTCGCTCGCGCGGCATCGGCGGCCAGCGCCTTTCGGCTCGGCGGTGGCTGCGGAAAGACCGGGCCGGCGATCGGCGGTCCGCCGTCGGTCAGCGCCGCCAGCACCGCCAAGCCGCCGAGGCCGTCGGCGAGCACGTGGTGCAGGACCACGATCAGGGCGCTTCGTCCGCCCGATCGGTCCGTCACCAGTCGCGCCTGCCACAACGGACGGTCGTGAGGAAGGGGGGTGCAGACGAATTCGGCTGCGAGGTGGAAGAGTCGCCGTTCGTCTGCCGGGACGGGCCAATCCTGTTCGGCCAGATGCTGTTCGAGCGCGAAGCCCGGGTCGTCGACCCACACCGGATGCCCACAGCCGAACGGCACTCGCTGCAGTCGCTGTCGCAGCCGCGGAATTCGGGGAGTCCGCTCCGCGAGGTGCGTTCTCAGCGTCGACAGATCGGGCCCGGGCGCTGCGTCGAACTCGAGGATCGCACCGATGTTCATCGGTACCGGTCCACGATCGGTCGCGAGCACGGTGAGGTCCGCCGGACCGGCGCGCTCGATCCGGACCCGACCCGAGGTGTCGGTGTTCGCGTTCGACACGGAGATCACCTCCAGCACCGGATCATCGCTCCGCGACGACGGTTTCGAGCACGTCGTGCAAGGCGCCGAACGTGTCCGCGGGCAGCAGCGCATCGCAGTACGGCAGCGCCGCGGCCATCGCCCCGGTACTCGGCGTGAAGCCCGGGCTTCCGGCGCGGGGATTGAGCCACACGACGCGGTGCGCGCGACGGCGGATCCGCGCCATCGTCCGCGCCAACTCGGCCGGTTCGTCGCTGTCCCAGCCGTCCGAGGCGATCACGACGATCGCGCCGCGCAACAGGTGCCCGCGGTGCGATCCGAGGATCTCGGCGAGACTGCCCGCGATGCGGGTGCCGCCGAACCGGTCGGCGACCTTCGCGTTCGCCTCGTCGACGGCCCGCTCCACGGAACGGTGGGCAAGGGTCGCGGTCAGACGGGTCGGCGCGGTCGCGAATGCGAAGACCTCCGCATCACCGGACCGGACCGCCGCCCGCATCAGGTGCAGGTAGATCTCGGCGTAGCCGCGCATGGACCGGCTCACGTCGCACAGCACCACGATCCGGCGGCGGCGCCTGCGGGGCTGCGAATGCACCAGCCGGACGAGTTCGTAGCCGGTGTGCCGGGACCTCGCGATGCTCGCGCGCAGATCGATGCGTCCGCTGGTGCGCTGTTCCCGACGGCGTGACCGGCGGGTCGGCCACCGCACCGCGAGTTGCTCCAGCGCGGCGCCGAGATCGCGCAGCGCCGCCGGATCCATGTCCCCGAACCGCTGGTCCGCGGAGCCCGCCAGCGCGGAGGCCAGCTTCTCCCCCGGCCTGGTGTCGTCGCGGGTGTCCGCCACCGCGGCACGGGTGACCCACGGAACGGGGGCCGCGGCGTGGGAGGTGGAGGCGCGGGCGTCCGCGACGTTCGGCTTTCCGATCGGATCGGCGCCGCGCCGGGCGCTGTCGTCGGGACCGGTGCGCCGTGCGTGCGGATCCAGTTGCAGCGCAGCGTGATCGAACACGGCGGTGAACGCGGCGTCGAATCCGGCGAGGTTGTCGTAGCTGCCGACGAGGGACAGCCGCGCCACCCAGTACAGGCGGCTGCGGGTGCGCGGCGGGTGCAGGTGCAGGGCGCGGCTGAGGGTGGCGGACGCGTCGGCGGGCACGGTGACACCCCCGGCACGCAGCCGGTCGACGAGCGCGACCGCGAATGCGGCGCGGTCGACGCCGCGCAGCACGCCTCCGTCGTCGGGTTCCTGCGGCATCACGGGGTTCCCGCGAACTCCCCGTAGGCGCCGCGGATCGTGTCGAGGTCGTCGGGGGTCTTGGCGAGGGCGGCCAGCCCGGTCGCGTCGGACCGCACGAGATCGCTGACGCCGAGCGCAGCGAGCGCGGACACCCAGTCGATGGTCTCGGCGATTCCCGGGGCCTTGTCCAGGTCGAGGGTGCGCACGGTCGCGACGAACTCCGCGGCGCGGGCGATCAGCGCCGCGTTCGCGACGGGCACGGTGCGGCGCAGGATCGCGACCGCCCGTTCCCGGTCGGGATAGTCGATCCAGTGGTACAGGCAGCGGCGGCGCAGTGCGTCGTGCAGGTCGCGACTGCGGTTGGAGGTGAGCACCACCACCGGCCGCCGGGTCGCGGCGAGGGTGCCCAGTTCCGGCACGGTGACGGCGAACTCGCCGAGGAATTCGAGCAACAGCGCCTCGAATTCGTCGTCGGCACGGTCGATTTCGTCGACGAGCAGCACCGGTGCGGTGGGGCCGCGGTGTCGCACGCACTGCAGGACGGGCCGCTCGAGAAGGAATTCCTCCGAGTACAGGTCGGCCTCGCGCAGGGTGTCGCCGCGGGATTCGGCGAGGCGGATGGCGAGCAGTTGCCGCTGATGGTTCCAGTCGTAGAGGGCTTCGCTCGCGGTCAGCCCCTCGTAGCACTGCAGCCGGATGAGCGGCGCGTCGAGTGCCAGGGCGAGTGCCTTGGCCGCGGTGGTCTTCCCCACTCCCGGTTCGCCTTCGAGCAGCAGCGGCCGGCCGAGTTCGACGGCGAGGAACAACGCCGTGGCGGTCCCCTCGTCGAGCAGGTAGTCGTGCGCGTCGAACCGGCGGATCACGTCGTCGACGTCGGTGAACGTCGGGGCCGGGCCGGGCACCGTCACGCCGCGTGCTCCTTCTCGTAGGCGCGGCGGCAACCGGGGCAGCAGAACCACACATCGGTGCCGTCGAGGTTCAGGTGCGGGGTGGAGTCGGTGACGGTCACGGTCATGCCGCACACCGGGTCGACGGCGGTGATCGGCTGCGGCGCGGACACGGGCGGTGCCACCTTGCCGCTGCGGATCGTGCGCACCACGTCCGCGACGATGGACAGGCCGATCTCCGCGGCGGTGCGGGCTCCGATGTCCAGGCCCGCCGGGGTGTGGATGCGGGCAAGTTCGGAGGCGGTGGCGTCGAGCTGCTCGAGGACCTCGGGCCCGCGCTTGCGGCTCGCGACCAGACCGATGTACGGGGCACCGGCGTCGAGGCCGGAGCGGATCACCGCGGCCTCCTCCCCGCCGAGGCTCGCGACGATCACGGCGGTCGCCCCGTCCGGCACGTGGGTGCCGGGCAGCCGGACCACGGCGAGGTCGAGGAGCTCCCCGAACGCCGCGACCGCCTCGGCTATCGGGGACGTCCCGAAGATCGCGAGGATCGGCGCCGGCAGTTGCGGTTCCAGGAAGATCTCCATGGCGCCTCCGGATTGGCAGGGATTGACCGCGACGGTCGCGCCGGGCGCCTCGGGAAAGACGCCCGCGTCCCCCGGCAGCACCCGCAGCAGCACACTCTCACCGGTATCGAGCGCCTCGCGAGCGGCGACGCGCACGGAATTCTCGGTGCACTGCCCACCGACGAAGCCCTCGATGGTGCCGTCGCCGAGCACGAGCGCGCAGTCCCCGGATCTCGCGGACGTCGGCTTCTGTGCCCGCACCACGGTGGCGCGGACGAACGGCCGGCGGTCGGCGGAAAGCTGCGCGGCCCGCGCGGTGAGGTCCATGGTTCTCTTCACCCTCCCGTCAGATCGGTGGTGTCGCCCGGCCCTGCATCGCCTCCCACACCCGCGACGGCGTCAGCGGCATGTCGGCGTGCCGCACCCCGAACGGTTTCAGTGCGTCGACGACGGCGTTGACGACGGCAGGCGGGGACCCGACGGTCGCGGACTCGCCGATACCCTTCGCGCCGATCGGGTGGTGCGGCGACGGGGTGACGGTGAATCCGGTCTCGAGGTGCGGCACCTCGAGCGCAGTCGGGATCAGGTAGTCCATGAAGGAACCGCTGAGACACGTTCCGTTCTCGTCGAATTCGATCATCTCCATCAGCGCCATCCCGATGCCGTCGACGATGCCGCCGTGCACCTGGCCCTCGATGATCATCGGGTTGATGCGGGTGCCGCAGTCGTCGACGGCGAGGAACCGCCGCACCTTCACCTGGGCGGTACCCGGGTCGATGTCGACGACGCAGAAGTACGCGCCGTACGGGTAGGTGAGATTCTCGGGGTTGTAACAGATCTGGGCTTCGAGCCCGCCCTCGATCCCCTCCGGCAGGTCGCCGGCGCCGTACGAGCGCATGGCGATGTCCTGGATCGTGACGGCCGCGTCGGGGTCGCCCGCGACGTGGAAGCGTCCCTTCTCCCATTCCAGGTCGGCGACGGACACCTCGAGCATCCCGGAGGCGATGATCTTCGCCTTGTCGCGGACCTTGCGGGCGACCAGCGCGGCCGCGGCGCCCGAGACCGGGGTCGAGCGGCTGCCGTAGGTGCCGAGCCCGAACGGGGTGTTGTCGGTGTCGCCGTGCACGACGTCGATGTCCTGGGGTGGAATGCCCAGTTCCTCCGCGACGATCTGCGCGAACGTCGTCTCGTGGCCCTGCCCCTGCGACTGCACCGACAGCCGGACCACGGCCTTGCCGGTCGGGTGCACCCGCAGCTCGCAGCCATCGGCCATGCCCAGGCCGAGGATGTCCATGTCCTTGCGCGGCCCGGCGCCTACGGCCTCGGTGAAGAACGACATGCCGATGCCCATGAGCTCGCCGCGCTCGCGCCGCTCCGCCTGTTCGCGGCGCAGCTCGTCGTAGCCGATCATGTCCATGGCCTTGCGCATCGTCGTCGCATAGTCGCCCGAGTCGTACTTCCACCCGGTCTTGCTCATGTACGGGAACTGGTCCGGGCGCAGCAGATTCTTCAGCCGCAGCTGCGCCGGGTCCATGTCGAGGTCGTAGGCGAGGCAGTCCACGAGCCGTTCGACGAAGTACACGGCCTCGGTGATGCGGAACGAGCACGCGTACGCGACGCCGCCGGGCGCCTTGTTGGTGTAGACGGCGGTCATGTGGCAGTAGGCGGCTTCGATGTCGTAGCTGCCGGTGAACACGCCGAAGAATCCGGCCGGGTACTTCACCGGGGCCGCGGTGCCGTTGAAGGCGCCGTGGTCGGCGAGGACCTGCGAGCGGATCGCCAGGATCTTGCCGTCCTTGGTGGCCGCGATCTCCCCGACCATCACGTAGTCGCGGGCGAATCCGGTGCTGACCAGGTTCTCGCTGCGGTCCTCCATCCACTTGACCGGTTTGCCGGTCAGCAGCGACGCCACGATCGCGCACACGTAGCCCGGGTAGATCGGAACCTTGTTGCCGAAACCGCCGCCGATGTCCGGGGAGATCACCCGGATCTTGTGCTCGGGCAGACCTGCGACCAGCGCATACAGGGTGCGGTGCGCGTGTGGGGCCTGGCTAGTGGACCACAAGGTCAGCTTGCCGGTGACGCGGTCCAGGTCGGCGACGGCCCCGCAGGTCTCCATCGGTGCCGGGTGCACGCGCGGGTAGACGATCTCCTGGCGGCTCACCACGTCGGCCTTCGCGAACGCGGCGTCGGTGGCGGCGGCATCGCCGGTCTCCCAGTCGAAGCAGTGGTTGTCGGTCTTGCCGTCGAGGTCGTCGCGGATCACCGGCGCGTCCTCCGCGAGTGCACGGCGGACATCGATCACCGGGTCGAGCTGCTCGTATTCGACGTCGATGAGCTCGAGCGCGTCGCGCGCGGAGTAGCGGTCCTCGGCGACGACGAACGCGACCTCCTGCCCGAAGAACCGCACCTTGTCGGTGACGAGGACAGCCTGCACGTCGTTGGACAGGGTCGGCATCCACGCCAGGCCCTTGGCGGCGAGGTCGGCGCCGGTGACAACGGCTTTGACCTTGGGATGCGACTGCGCGGCGGTGGTGTCGATGCTGACGAGTTTCGCGTGCGCGACGGGGGCGCGCAGGATCGCCAGGTGCAGCATCCCGGGCAACTGGACGTCGTCGACGTAGTTGCCGCGCCCCCGGATGAAGCGGGGATCCTCCTTGCGGAGCATCCGGCCGTGCCCGCACGGTGTGCGGTCGTTGTCGACGGTCTCGGGATCCTGCCGGTCGGGTTCGACGGCGGTCATGACACTGCTCCCTCGGATTCGGTGAGCTGTTCGGCGGGGGCGTGTTCGGCGGCCCAGCGCACCGAACGCACGATGGTCGTGTAGCCGGTGCAGCGGCAGATCTGGCCGGAGATCGCCTCGCGGATGGTGGCTTCGTCGGGGTCGGGATTGCGGTCGAGCAGGGCGCGCGCGGTGATCATCATGCCCGGCGTGCAGAACCCGCACTGCAGGCCGTGACACCGCATGAACCCTTCCTGGACCGGGTCCAGCACGCCGTCCTTCTCGAGCCCTTCGACGGTGAGGACGTCGTGCCCGCCTGCCATCGCGGCGAGCGTCGTGCACGACTTGACGGGTTCACCGTCGACGGCGACGACGCAGGTGCCGCAGTTGCTGGTGTCGCATCCCCAGTGGGTTCCGGTGAGCCCCAGGTGGTCTCGCAGGAAGTGCACGAGAAGCGTCCGAGGTTCGATCTCCGCGGTAACAGGCTCCCCGTTCACCGTCATCGAAACCTGCATGAGTTCAGCCCCTTTCGGAAACTGCGAGCCGTTCGACGGAGCGGCGCAGCGTGCGTACGGTCAGTTCCGACGCGAGATGACGTTTGTAGTCGGCTGTTCCGCGCTGATCGGCGTCAGGGTTGCACGCGGCCGCGGCTCGCGCGCCGGCCTCGCGGAACAGTTCTTCGGAAGGTTCGGCGCCGCGCAGGAATTCGCCGAGTTCGGCGAGCGCGTCGGGATCGGGACGCACCGCGGTGAGCGCGACCCGCGCCTGCTCGATCGTCTTCCTGTTCATCCACACTGCCGCCCCGGCGGCAGCGATGGCCCAGTCCCCCGCACGCCGTTCGACCTTCGCGTATGCACTGGATCCGTTGCCGTGGCGCGGCAGGCGCACCTCGACGAGCAGTTCGTTGCTCGCGGCGGCAGTCTCGTAGGGACCGAGCTCGAAGTCGGCGAGCGCAAGCTCCCGGGTTCCGGACGGTCCGCGCAGCACGCACGTGGCGTCGAGCGCGGTGCACACCGTCGACAGATCCTCGGCAGGATCGGCCTGGCACAAGGACCCGCCGAGGGTGCCGCGGTTGCGGACGACCGGGTCGGCGATCACTTTCTCCGCGTCCCGGAAGATCGGGAACACCGCGGCGAGTTCGTCGGACTCGAGCAGTTCGCGGTGGCGGACCATCGCGCCGATCCGCACCACGTCGTCACCGATGTCGATGTAGCCCAGCTCGCCGGCGAGGTCGTTGATGTCGATCAAGAACTCGGGGTTCGCCAGCCGCAACTTCATCATCGGCAGGAGGCTGTGACCGCCGGCGATGACCCTCGCCTCGTCCCCCAGCTTGTCCAGCAGCGCGATCGCGTGGTCGACGCCGGTCGCGCGTTCGTACTCGAATGGCCCTGGTACCTGCATGTGAAACACCTCACATCCGGTTACATGCGCAGTGTATCGTCGCGGCAGGATCCTGCAGGAGAATCGGGCGATTCCGACCGGATCGACAACTCACCGCCTGCCCGAAATTCCCGATCACGGGCAGAGCAGATACGATGCTCCTCGCGCCTCCGTAGCTCAGGTGGATAGAGCAAGAGCCTTCTAATCTCTAGGTCGCAGGTTCGAATCCTGCCGGGGGCACCATCACCACTCTTTCGTCTCGTCTCCCGGCACCAGTTCTTCGCGGCACACTGGACCGGTAGCCGCACTCCGCCTGACGAGAGGAGCCGCTCGTGACCGAGACGACCGGCGAACACCCTGTCACTGCACGCGCGAACGGACCGACCGTCGTACTCGATCTTCTCGACGGCATCGGTGTCGCGCTCGACCTCTCGCAGGCCCGGACACTGCTCGAGCAGTTGCAGGCGGCGATCGCGAAGGCCGAGCGCCTCGACGACTGACTCCCCCGGATTCAGTCCTGCGCGTCGATCTTGGCCCGCGCGTCCTCGATCCACGGCGGGGAGATGAAGATGCCTTCCGCTTCCACACAGATCCCGTCGGGCCCGGCTATGTGGCCGGTGACGAACGCCTTGCGACCCTCGCGGCGGTCGAGCTTCGCCTCGGCGTGCAGATCGCCGAGCGGCGTGGGCGTGCGGTAGCGGAGAGTGAGGGTGCCGGTCATGCCGGGTGAGCCCCCGACACGAGCGGCGTCGCCGAGGACCTGGTCGAGAACGAGCGCCGAAACGCCCCCGTGGGTGTGGCCGGCCGGCCCCTCGTAGCCGATGTGCAGGTGGAAGTCCGTCCAGACCCGGCCGTCCGGGTCGGTGTTCATCTCGAGCGGCGGAGCCACCGCGTTGCGCAGCCCTAATGCAGCGTTGCCCCAGGAACGGAATTGGCCGGCGTCGTTGAACCGTGTCCCGTACGGTCCGGGGTCGCGTCGCCTCCCGAGGATCGCCGCGGCCGCCGCGAGGTGTTCGCGAGCCCGGCGGATCTCGTCGTCGTCGGCCTGGGTGGAGATACCGAGCGGAATGAGCGCGCGGATGTCCTCGACCAGCGGCCCGTAGAGCGCCGCCTGGTGCGCGACCTCGTCTTCGGACAGGCCGTCGTTGATGTAGAGGCTGATGACGTCGGTCATGCGGGCTCCTGCGGTGTCGGGACACGGTCGCCGGATTCGAACTGCGCGGAGCCGAAGGTGTCAATCTCGCGTTCCGGTGACCGGGACAGGGTCCACGCGCGCACGGCCGCAACACCCCCCGTCCGAGGGATGGTCCGGCGGCACGGCGTCGTCCGATACTGAGAGCACAGGAAAGAACCTCGATCGAGCGCGAATCCTGTAGTAGAAGAACGTATCTCGACGAGGAGGTCGGATGATGCGGCATCACCGGCTGTTCCGATCCGCAGGACCGGCGATTGCAGCGTTCCTGGTTGCGGGAGGGTTGTCCTGGTACAGCGCGACAGCGGCTCCGGACGGGAGCCGCACCTCCTTCGGATCCTCGGGGAACCTCGGCAACGGAGTGGTTCGAACCTTCGCCTCCGTGGACCCCGGCGGTGAACCGGCCGCGGTCGGCGTCCGGGTTTCGGCGGCCGCACTCGACGGCCTTCCCACCGAACCGGCCATGCTCATGCTCGATTTCCCGGCAGAGGCGTCCGCGACTGCCTTCGACCACCTGATGCTCAACTGGAACCCACACGGACACGAACCCGAAATCCTTTTCGGTAAGCCTCATTTCGACTTCCACTTCTACATGACCGACATGGCGTCGATCATGCGGATCGATCCGGCGGCACCCGAGTTCGGCACGCAGGCCGCCCACTTTCCCGACGCCCGGTACATGCCGCGCGACTACGTCTCCCCGCCCGGCGCGCTGGCGTCCGAACTGGCGGTGCCGTTCATGGGGACGCACTGGGTCGACGCGACCGAAGGCATGATCCCGGGCGTCTACGACTTCACCGAGACGTTCATCAACGGATCCTGGGACGGCACCTTCACGTTCATGGAACCGATGATCACCCGTGCATGGCTGCTCACCGAGCCGACCTTGCAGGAGAGCATCAAACAACCTCAGGCCTACCAGAAGTCCGCGTACTACCCCACCGTCTACACCGTCCGATTCGACGACAGCACACAGGAGTTCGAGATCACCCTGTCCGAGATGGTGTACCGCACCGGGTCCTGAGACCCGTGGCACCTATCCGCGGCGCGCTCAGTCATCCGCTCTGACGATCGTCAGAGCGGATGACTGACGGTCGAGCGGGTCCGTGAGGGACGTACCTATCACGGTGAGTCGACCAGCGCGAGCAGCCGATCTGCGGCGGCCTCAGCGCCGTCGGTGGCCCGGATCCGGGTGCCGAGCGCAGCCGCCGCGATCCGGTAGCGCTCCGAATGCACCAGATCGTCGATCGCGTCGCGGATCTTGTCGGGGCTCGCCGTCCTGCGGAGCACCTTCCCGGCACCGGCGGAAGCCACCGCCTTTCCGATCGCCGGCTGGTCGGTGAGCGGCGACATGGGCATGATCAGCATCGGAAGACCATGGGCAAGAGCCCGGAACGTGGTGGCGTGCCCTCCGTGCCCGATCACCGCGGAGCATTCCGGCATCAACTCGTTGTGCGGAACGTACCGGTGGACCGTCGCATTCGCCGGTACACGGAATCCCGCGGGGTCGACCGAGGGTCCGGTCGTGACGACCAGCTCGACGTCGGTGCCCTCGACGGCGTCGAGGATGTTCTGCAGGGTCCTGCGCTGGCCCGCGAATCCGGCCGTGCTGAGACTGGCCAGCACCCGTGGTGGGGTCCGCCCCACCGCCGCCTCCCGGACATCGTGCACGGCCCCGGTCCACACCACGTGCCCGTTCGTCCGCCCGGCTCCGTCGCGAGCCGCGGGATCGAACTCGGGGTCCGAGCACACCAGTTCGAGATCGGAGTGGTGCCACACACGCCGGGGACCGAGCCCTTTCGTTCGGGCGACGATACCGAACGGGCCGCGCCGGAACGATCCGTAGAACATCGCGTAGAAGGTGTGGAACAGCGCGACGTGTCGCAGTCCCTCACGGGCGGCCGCATCGAGCGCGTTGAACAGCATGCAGTCGACGACCACCAGATCGGCCGGATCGGCGCGCACCTCGTCCCGGAGATCCTGCCCGACTCCCGGTTCGGTGACCATCGTGATCCCCATTGTCAGGACCGTCCACGTGCTCAACTGGTCGTGGGGGCGCCACGGCGGGGAGTTCCGGTAGGCGCGGAATTCGAGCCCGGCCGATTCGATCTGCGACTGCTGCATCGCGTGCCCGAGAACCCGGACGCGGTGACCGCGGCGATGCAGTTCCCTGCCGATACCCAGCGCCGGCGGCACATTGCCGCCGGCTTCGAACGTCACGATCAGGATGTCGGACACGACGTTTCCTCCCTCTCCAGGACGCCCCGACCGGTAGCTACGGGTTCTGTTCGCTTCGTGCCGCCCCGACGAACGAGCCGTCCGGTCCGACCGGCGCACCGAAGTGCGGCAGATGGTGGGCGAAGAACAGGTGCGCGACGAGTTCCTGACGGCTGTTGACGCCGAGCTTGGCGTAGATGCTCTTCAGGTGGTCCTGGACGGTGTAGGGGCTGATGAACATTCGTTGCCCGATCTCCGCCCGCGTCTCGCAGGCGAGGACATGTCCGAGCACCTCCGCCTCCCGCGCGGTGAGTCGGTACAGGTCGGTCACCAGCGCGACGATCTGCGCGGGATGGGCCGGTTCCAGCGTGACGACCACCCGGCCTGCCGCTCCCCGGCCGTCGAGTCGCCCTGCGCGCAGCACCAGCCATTCGCCGTCGGCGGTGCGCATCCGGGTGACCACCGCGTCGCCCGAATTCCGGAAACGCACGGCCGCCGCGACCGCGGGCATCATCCGGATCCGCGAGTCGCCGCCCATCCGATCGAGAAATTCCAATGCGCGCGGGGTCGCCGACTCCACCTCGTCGTCCTCGCCGACGATCACCACGGCGGGGCCGTCGGACACCTCCGCCGCCACCTGTGGCGCCTGCCGGATCAGCGACAGGCGCAGGCCTTCGCCGATCTCGCGGGCAATCTCGGCGAGCGCTTTCAATTCCGCATCGCAGAAGCGGTCGCCGGGTCCGCGCATGAGCGTCCCGCCGCCCCACACCCGGTTGTCGCGCCCACGGAACACCAGACGGACCTCGTCGTCCATCCCGAGCGGTTCGAGTATCTGCTGATACGGCAAGGCATCCCGGACATCACCGTCGATGGCGTCCCGGATCGTCTGGACTCCCTCCGGTTTCCGGGCGAGCCTGCTGTAGGTGTTGGCGTAGGGCGAAGTGCCGTACTCCAGTTCGGCGACGATCTCGACCGCGCGGCCGGTCGGGTCCGTCACGTCGACCATCGTCGCGGACGTGATCATCAGCGTCCCGGGATCAACCGTGCCGACCATGCCCCGATCGAACGGGATCCGTCTGCGGATCACGCTCAGCGCTGCCTGCCCGAAGTCGGACGGGCTGTCGGTGGCGAGCGCGGCATCTCGGATGGACGAGCGAAGTGCTCCGACCGTCCGAGATGCGGCCATGCCCCGCTTCTCGGCCATGACCTCAGTATGCGCAGGCCGAGATAGCCGTCGGTACCCCTCACACGTGGGGTGTGTCGAGAACCCGTCCGGGTTGCGCGGGTGCACGGCACGGCCGGACGATGACAGCTGTGACCGGTTTCGTGGAGGTCCGCCCGTACGCCGAACTCAACGCGTTCGTCGCCGCCGAATGCCGGGGCGTCGCCTCGCGCCGGCCGTTCCGTCCCCACCAGACCGTCAAGGACGTCGCCGAGGCGATGGGCATCCCGCACACGGAGATCGACCTGATCGTCGTCGACGGCGAGCCCGTCGATTTCGGATACCGGCCGCGCACCGGCGCCCGCATCGCGGTGTATCCGGTCTTCGAGGCACTGGGCATCGAACCGATCGAACGGCTGCGGCCGGCGCCGCTGCGCGACCCGCGGTTCGTCGCCGACGTCAACGTCGGCAAGCTGGCCCGCTACCTGCGCCTGCTCGGGTTCGACGTGCAATGGTCCCCTACCGCGGCCGACGAGACGCTCGCCCGGGTCAGCACCGACGATCAGCGCATACTCCTGACCCGGGACCGCGGTCTGCTCGCCCGCAAGGTGATCACCCACGGTCTGTTCGTGCACGCGGTCGATCCGGTCGAGCAGGTCGTCGAGGTCGTCCGGCGGCTCGATCTGACGTGCCGGCTCGCGCCCTTCACCCGCTGCATGCGCTGCAACGACCCGCTCGTGGAAGTGCCCAAGTCGGAGGTTCTCGATCAGCTCGAGCCGCTCACCCGCCGGTACTACGACGACTTCCGGCGCTGCGTCGGCTGCGGCCGGGTGTTCTGGGCAGGGTCGCACCACGATCGGCTCGTCACCCTCGTGGAGACGATCCGCGCGCGGGTATGAGCCCAGCGCCCTACGCGACAGCCAGCGCCAGGAGCGCTACCAGTGACGGCACGGACTGACACAATGAACCGACCACGCCCGACCCGCGCGGTCTGCTCATCGCCATCCGGTCCGAGGCGAACAGCGCGATCCCGGCCAGGAACATGAACGCGCACGTGTAGATCACGAGGGTGCGGCCCGGGGTGTCCTGGCCGGCCCACCACAGGGCGACACCGACGATCGCGCCCGATCCGAGAAACAGGTTGTAGAAGCCCACGTTGAAGGCCCACATCCGGACCGGAGGGACGTCGGCGGTGGGCACGCGGAACAGGTCCCGGTGGATGCCGGGCCGGAGGAACAGGATCGACTCCCACGCGAATGCCAGCAGATGCACCGCGGCGGCGACGAGTGCGGCGACCTGGGCGACGACGATCATGACGACCCACTTCCTTCACCGAACCGGATGTCGTGCCGGCCGGCCAGCGCGGCCAGCAAGGGTGGCAGCTCGGCCTGGGCATGCTGTTCGCGCAACACACCGGCAAGGTCGGAGAAGAAGCCGCTCATCGCCGTACCGGCACTGACGAGAAGGAACACCGCGTTCGCGGTGAGCACCGAAAAGGTGTTCATCGTCCCCGCGGCAATGTCGAGGGAATCTCCCGGCGCGAGATCGCAGCTCGCGCCGTCGACGTGGACCCGGATCCGTCCGCGCAGCAGGTGGTAGGTCTTGGCCCAGGACTCCGCGTGCAGCGGGGGCGGTTCGCCGAGACGTGGCGCCTCGACCAGCATGAGTTCGTATGCACCGCCGGTGTGCTCGTGGGACGAGAGGACCGTGACATCGGCGTCCGGGAGCGACAGCCGCGTGCCCGAACCGGACCGTTCGAGATGAAACCCTGACATACCGTGACGTTAGATCCGGCGAAACCGACCGGGACATCCCAGGAATCGGGGATGTCGACGGCAGCAGGGACCGGCGCATACTGGGCTCATGCTCGAAGTGCGCGCTGAGCGACTGCGCCGGGGCATCCTCGCGTTGGCGGGCACCGGCGCGGGCGTCGCCGAAGTACACGAACGGGCCATCGAACTGGTCGATCGCACCGTGCGCAGCGACCTGACGTGCTGGGCACTGATGGATCCACGGACGCTGACGTTCGGTTCGATGACCAGCGGACGCGTCCGCATCCCCAGCGAGTACGAACTGCTGCTCGCCGAATCCGAATGCGGCGGACACGATCCCGCGACCTTCGCCGAGGTCGCCCGCAGCGGGCGGACGGTCGTCCGGGCGTCCGATCTCCCGAGTGCCGACGTCGCGCACAGTCTCCGGCACGGCGCGGTATGGAAACCGCTCGGACTCGACCGCGAGCTGCGGGTGGCCTTCACCGTCGACGGATACTGCTGGGGTGCAGCAGGATTCGTTCGTTCCGGAACGGACTTCAGCGATCGCGAGGTCGAGTTCCTGACGATGGTGGCCCCGGCTCTGGCGGCGGCGACGCGCGCCGCCGCCGTGCACACGCTGCGGCCGCACCCCGGGGACGATCCGGGTCCCGCGGTGGTGCTGACCGACCCGTCCGGCGACCCCGTCGGGCTCACCGCGGCGGCCCGTCTCTGGCAGGACCGGCTGACCGGCCCGGTGCGGCTGGCGGTGCTGTTGCGCGCCGCGACGTTCGGGGCACGATCGAGCCCTTCCGGCGTCTTCCGCACGCATATCAGCGACGGGCACGGGTACTGGGTCCTGGTGCGCGCCACCGCGCTCGACTCCGACGGCGACGACAGCCGCACGGTGGTCACCCTCGAACCGGCCCCGGCGGACGAGTTCACCGATCTCCTGTTCGCGGCATACGCGCTCACCACGCGCGAACGGGACGTGTGCACCGACGTGCTGGCGGGTTTGTCGACGGCCGAGATCGCACGTCGCCGGGGTATCAGTGCCAATACCGCTCAGGATCACCTCAAGTCGGTGTACGCGAAGACCGGCGCGGGCAGCCGGGCGGAACTCGCCGCACTCCTGGCCGGACGGCAGGGCTGAGGCGCTTCGCGCCGGTGTGCCGTTGTGGCGGTTGGGACCGCCAGAAGGGCACACGGTTCGAGACCGCCGGGGAGCCCTGGCGCCCGGGTCCGATGCGGTTCCGCTGCACTAACAGATCGCCGTGGTTGCCGCCATCCGAACCTCACTCCGGACGAGCGAACCGCGGCGGAAAAATGCGCCGAAAATCCGGTTCGTGGCCCTCACCTGCGGCGATTCCCCGGGGCGATGGGCACTGTGTCTTTTCTCCCACCTTGGCTCCTGATGAAGGATCTGCCGTTGTTACGACCTATAGTGACTTAGGTAAATGTCATGTAACAGTGTTCTCACAGTCAGGCAGGTGGGCGTGTCGACCTCGGACCGCATCGAAGAGATCTACGAGCAGGTCAAGGCTCGCAACGCAGGTGAGCCGGAGTTCCATCAGGCGGCGGCCGAGGTGTTCGAATCTCTGCACGTCGTGCTGGACCGGCATCCCCGTTACTTCGAATCCGGACTCATCGAGCGGCTCTGCGAGCCCGAGCGGCAGATCATCTTCCGCGTGCCGTGGATCGACGACCAGGGCAACGTGCACGTCAACCGCGGTTTCCGCGTGCAGTACAACAGCGTGCTCGGCCCCTACAAGGGCGGCCTGCGCTTCCACCCGAGCGTCAACCTCGGCATCGTCAAGTTCCTCGGCTTCGAGCAGATCTTCAAGAACGCGCTGACCGGCCTGCCCATCGGTGGCGGCAAGGGCGGCTCGGACTTCGACCCGAAGGGCCGCTCCGAGCAGGAGATCATGCGCTTCTGCCAGTCCTTCATGACCGAGCTGCACCGCCACATCGGCGAGTACACCGACGTTCCCGCAGGTGACATCGGCGTCGGCGGCCGCGAGATCGGCTACCTGTTCGGCCAGTACAAGCGCCTCACCAACTCCTACGAGTCCGGTGTCCTCACCGGCAAGGGCCTCACCTGGGGCGGCTCGCAGGTCCGCAAGGAAGCCACCGGTTACGGCGCGGCGTACTTCGTCAACGAGATGGCCAAGGCGGCCGGCAGCACCCTCGAGGGTCGTACCGCTGTCGTCTCCGGCTCCGGCAACGTCGCGATCTACGCCATCGAGAAGATCCACCAGCTCGGCGGCAAGGTCGTCGCGTGCTCGGACTCGTCGGGATACGTCCTCGACAAGGCCGGCATCGACCTGGACCTGCTCAAGGAGATCAAGGAGGTCCGACGGGGCCGCATCTCCGAGTACGTCGACGAGCGCGGCGACGCCGAGTTCTACTCGGGCGGCAACATCTGGAACGTGCCGTGCGACATCGCGCTGCCGTGTGCCACCCAGAACGAGCTCGACGAGGCGTCCGCGAAGGTGCTCGTCAACAACGGTGTCAAGGTCGTCGCCGAGGGCGCGAACATGCCGACCACGCCGGGTGGCATCGCGGTCTTCCGTGACGCCGGTGTCGCGTTCGCGCCGGGCAAGGCCGCGAACGCCGGTGGTGTGGCCACCTCCGCGCTGGAAATGCAGCAGAACGCCTCGCGCGATTCGTGGCACTTCGACTACACCGACGAGCGTCTGGCCGGCATCATGCGCGACATCCACAGCACGTGTGTCGAGACGGCCGCCGAGTACGGCAAGCCGGGTGACTACATCCACGGCGCCAACATCGCCGGCTTCGTGAAGGTCGCCGACGCGATGTTCGCACTGGGTGTCATCTGATCCACCCCGATCCACACGAAAGGCCCGCTCGTTCGAGCGGGCCTTTCGTGTCGGTGCAGGTCAGCCAGTGGTGTCGTCGTGGTCGAGTTGCGCCTTGCGCGCAGCCTCGCGCATCTCGATACCGTCGGAGATCCAGTTGCCGATCTCGCGGGTGACGTCCCGCACGGCACCGGCGATGATGCCGGCGATGTTCCCGACGTGGGTCGCGGCGGATTCCGTCAATTCCTGGACCGTGTCCTTGTTGCGTTCGAAGCGTCCAACCATGCGCTCTCCCCCTCAGACGGTGTCGTGGACGAGCGTACGCGCAGCACGGGTCCCTCGCGCTTCCTCGAACTCCGCGCCGGGCTCGGGCTCGACGACCGCCGGTTCGGGACGTGGGCGGCGCTCGATCACGACCGCGGTCTCACGCTGGTCGGACACCCAGGAGGGCGGCAGCGCCAGCCGGAAGATCTTGCCCCACACCGACGCGACCTGCCGGAGCAGTCCCCCGGTGTTGTAGGGCAGGCCGTGCTTCTCGCACAGTGCCCTCACCTGCGGTGCGATCTGCGGGTAGCGGCGGGCCGGCAGATCCGGGAACAGGTGGTGTTCGATCTGGTGGGACAGGTTGCCGGTCATCAGGTGCATCAGCGACGACCCGCTGATATTCGCGCTGCCGAGCAACTGGCGCACGTACCACTCGCCACGGGATTCGTCGGCGGTTTCCTCCTGTGTGAACGACTGGACGCCGGACGGGAAGTGCCCGCAGAAGATGACGGAGAACGCCCACACGTTGCGCACCAAGTTCGCGGTGGCGTTGCCGAGGAGGGTCGGAACGAACAGCGGGCCGCTGAGCAGCGGGAACACGACGTAGTCCTTGAGCACCTGCCGGCCGGCCTTGTGCCACCACCCGCGCGCGAGCGGCCCCAGCTCGCGGATGTCGCGTTTGCCTGCCAGCACGCGGTCGGCCTCGGCGTCGTGCAGCATCACGCCCCACTCGAACACCAGCATCAGGACTGCCGCATAGAGCGGATTGCCCAGGTAATAGGGCTTCCACGGTTGCGCCGGGTCCATGCGCAGGATGCCGTACCCGATGTCGCGGTCCATGTCGAGGATGTTGGTGTAGGTGTGGTGCACGAAATTGTGCGAGTGCCGCCACTGATCCGAGGGGCACACCGTATCCCATTCGAAGACACGAGAATTCAGTGCGGGCTCGCGCATCCAGTCGTACTGGCCGTGCATCACGTTGTGCCCGATCTCCATGTTGTCGAGAATCTTCGACACGCTCAGCGCGGCGGTACCGGCGATCCACGCAGGGGGCAGGAATCCGAGGAACAGCAGGCCGCGGCCGGCCACCTCGAATCCCCTCTGCGCCTTGATGACCCGGTAGATGTAGTCGCGGTCCTCGGAGCCGAGGGAGGCGACGGTGCTCTCCCGCAGGGTGTCGAGCTCCCGGCCGATCTCGTCGACCTGATCGCGGCTCAGGATCACCGGATCCGGGTCGGGGTCACGGTTTCCGGACAGGAACGGCAGGAAGGGTATCGCGGGTAGGGACAATCCGAACATGGTGTCCTCCAAAGGTTTCGGGCCGATCAATATCGGCCGCGGCTACAGTTCGACCGCGACGTCACCGACCGGGGCGTTGACGCAGATCCGGATGCGCGTGTCGGGTTCGGCGTCGAGTTCGCCGGTGCGGACGTCGCGGGTGCAACCGGATCGGCGGATCGAGGTGCAGGTGTGGCAGATGCCCATGCGGCATCCGTGATCGGGTCTCAGACCGGCGGCTTCGGCCTGCTCGAGCAGGGTGGCGCCGGTGTTGTCCGCGACCACCCCGGACGCGGTGAACCTGACCTCGCCGGTGGCGTCGCTCGTGTCGAGGACAGGAAGGGTGAATTCTTCGGTGCGCAAACGATGTTCGGCGCCGACCTCGCGGTAGACCTCGCGGACGCGTGCGGTCAGACCCGCCGGTCCGCACGCATAGGTGGGGGTACCGGCGAACCAGGGGACGACGGCGTCGAGGTGTTCGCGGCGGAAGCGACCGCGCAGGTGGCCACCGTCCCCGCCGGTGTAGGCCAGGACGACCTCGACGTTGGCGCGAGCGGCGAGTTCGTCGAGTCTCGCACGTTGCGGCACGTCTGCCGGGGTGCGCGCGTAGTGCAGGAAGGTGATCGCGCCGGTGTGCCCCTCGTTGGCGAGGGTGTGCAGCATCGACAGCACCGGCGTGATGCCGCTACCGCCGCTGACCAGCAGCAACCGGTCCGGACGAACCGGCGGGAGAACGAAGTCGCCGTCGGCTGCCCCGAGGTCGACGACGTCACCCGGCCGGGCGCAGTCGTGCAGGTAGCGGGACACCAGACCGTCCGGGTGGGCCCGCACGGTGAGGACGATTCGGTCGTCGTACTGCGAGGTCGAGGGCGAGTAGCAGCGGGTGTGCCGGACCCCGTCGACGACGACGCCGAGCCGGATGTGCTGACCGGCCTCGAATCGGCAGCGGCGGGCCGGACGCAGCGTGAGCGTGGTCATCTCGGGCACGGTGCGGTCGATGTCGACGATCCGCGCCCGCGTGGCCTGTGTGGCGAGCAGCGGATTCAGCAGCTCGAGGTAGCGATCCGGGTGGTGCGGCCAGGACATCAGCCGCAGTGCGCCGGTGACCGCCTTCGTGGCGCGGCGGGCAGCGGTGGTGCGAGTGACGGGTGAAGCGACCATGGCGGGACCTCCCGACCGATCGGATTTCTAGTGCACACTTGTACACTGAATTAGTGTTGCAGCACTCACCCGCCCCCTGTCAACACGTGAGTGACCTCCGTTACACCGATTTTCGATTCGCGGAGGCCGCTCTGCATAGACTCGGACCCGTGTCCGTAGTTCCCGTCCCCGAACCCGCCAGCCGGGCCGCCCGCAAGGAACGCACGCGCCGCGCACTGCTCGACGCCGCACTCGAATTGTCGGCGGATCGGAGTTTCTCCACGGTGAGCCTGCGAGAGGTCGCCCGTCGGGCGGGGATCGTCCCCACCGCGTTCTACCGGCATTTCGCCTCGATGGACGAACTCGGCGTCACCCTGGCCGCCGATACGATGCGCGTGCTCCGGCAGGTGCTGCGCGATGCGCGCCGCGCCCGCAACGCCGGCGACAACGCCCGTGCGTCGCTGGCCGTCCTCGTCGAACAGATCCGCGCCCACGAGGCCTCGTTCCGCTTCCTCGCGCGCGAACGGCACGGCGGGCTGCCCGAGGTGTCCCGCGCCGTCAACGACGAATTGCATTTGCTCACAGTGGAACTCGCTGTCGACCTCGGCAGCATGGCGGGGCTCGGCGACTGGAGCGACGACGACCTGGAGATGGCCGCCGCCCTGCTCGTCGTCGCCCTGCTCGAGGTGGCCGTCGACCTGCTCGCCGTCGAAACGGGCGGACCGGACGAGGCCGCGGTGATCGCACGCGGTGAGAAGCAGATGCGCCTGATCATTCTCGGCATGGGGGCCTGGAAACCGGCCCACGAGTGACCGCTACACCGTACGGTGGCGCCATGTTCGAGATCAGCCGCGTCGCGCTCGGAGACCTCACATTCGACGTCCGCGTCGCCGGGCCCGAAGACGGCCCTCCGCTCGTGCTGCTGCACGGCTTCCCCGAAACCGGGCGCAGCTGGGAACCGGCGGGCCGGTTGCTCGCCGACGCGGGCCTGCGGGTGATCGTCCCCGACCAGCGCGGCTACTCCCCCGGCGCCCGGCCCACCGAGGTGTCCGCGTACGCGGTCGGTGAACTGGTCGGCGACGTCCTCGGCCTGCTCGACAGTTTCGGTATCGAGGCGGCGCACGTGGCCGGGCACGACTTCGGCGCGGTCGTCGGCTGGCATCTCGCTGCACATCATCCCGATCGCGTTCGCACACTCACCGCGGTGTCGGTGCCGCACCCCGGCGCCTACAGCTGGGCGCTGCAGCACGATGCCGACCAGAAGTCCCGCTCCGCGTACATCAAGCTGTTCCGGATGGAGGGCACGGCCGAGTCGGCGCTGCTCGACAACGGCGCCCGGCGGCTGCGCGCGATGTACAACCCGATGCCCGATCGCGCTGCCGTGGACGAGTACGTGCGGGTGCTCACCGCGCCCGGCGCGATGACCGCCGCCCTGAACTGGTACCGCGCGTTGACCAGGGACTTCCGCAGCATTCCGTCGGTGAAGGTGCCCACCACCTACGTGTGGAGCACCGCCGACGTCGCGGTCGGCCGGGCCGGCGCCGAACGGTGCGGCGAGTTCACCGAAGCGGACTACGACTTCGTCGTGTTGGACGACGTGAGCCATTGGATTCCCGAGGAGGAACCGGCGGCACTGGCGGAGTCGATCCGGGCACGCATCGCGGGCTGACGGGCCACCCCTCAACCGGCGTCACCGCTCCGCAGCGCGCAGAGCATTTCCAGTTCGTCGACGACCGCGTCGAGCGGTGCCGCACTGCGTTGCGCCTGCGCCAGGATCAATCCGCCTTCGAGCGCGCTGACGACCATCGTCGCGAGGGTCGCGGCGCGGGCCGGATCGACTCCGTCGCCGACGAGCCGCGCGCCGATCATCTCGGTCCAGCGCGCAAAGGAGATCCCGGCGAGGTCACGGGCCGACGCTTCGGTACCCAGCGCTGCCGCCACGATCGGGCAGCCCGCGACGTAGTCGGTGCCCTCGAGCCCGCGTCGCCACAGGTCGACGATGGACCGGACCGCGGTGACGGTGTCGCCGGAGTCCAGGATCCGCTGGATTCTGTCGGTCAGCTGGTCCGCGGCCGAGCGCGTGGCTTCCTCGATCAACTGGCTCTTGCCGCCGGGAAAGTGGTGGTAGATCGATCCTCGGGGGGCGCCGCTGTGGGCCAGGACATCGGCGAACGAGGTCGCGGCCACCCCACGTTCCCGCATCAGGGCCACGGCGCTGGCCGTCATCGCCGCGCGTGGTCCCCCGTCCTGTCGCCGTGCCATGACGCCCTCCTCGATCCGATGGGGATTGCCCTCTCGCATTATGTATGTTGTCATACTTAGAAGCCCAGTTCCAGGACGTCAGGAGTCCACCGTGACCGAACTCGACACCACCCGCGACACCGACGTCTGCGGAACCGGCACCCACGTCTTCGACGACGCCGTCGCCCTCGTCGCCGCCGACGCGCACCGCTACACGGGCCGCACGCACCCGGCGTACGCGAACATGGTCGGGCCGTTCGGCGGCATCACGGCCGCGACGCTGCTGCGCGCGGTCCAGCAGCATCCCGAGGTTCTCGGCGTTCCCCTCTCGCTCACCGTCAACTACTGCGGTGCGCTGGCGGACGGCGAATTCGAGATCGTCGCTCGTCCGGTGCGCACCAACCGCTCCACCCAGCACTGGTCGATCGAACTGTCGCAGGACGGGGCGGTCACGACCACCGCGACCGCGGTGTTCGGCACCCGACGCGAGACCTGGTCGTCGACCGAGGCCGTCGCACCCGACGCGCCCCCGGCGGAGGACGTCTCCGAGCAGTCGCTGCCGGAATTCATCGCCTGGGCACGCAACTACGAGATGCGTTTCGTCGAGGGCGCCGTGCCCGGCCCGGAGACCGGCGAGCACCCGGATTCGACGACGACGCTGTGGGTGCGGGACACTCCCCCGCGACCGCTGGATTTCGCAGCGCTGACCGCGCTGTCCGATGTGTTCTACCCGCGCGTGTTCCTGCGCCGCGGGCAGTACATGCCCGCCGGAACCGTGTCGCTGACCGTGTACTTCCACGCCGACGAGCACGCCCTGGACCGCCAGTCCGACGCGTCCGTCCTCGCGACGGCGCGCTCGCAGCATTTCGGCAAGGGCTATTTCGATCAGTCCGGCGAGCTGTGGAGCAGCGACGGCGAACTGCTCGCGACCACTCACCAGCTGGTCTACTTCAAGGGCTGACCACGACCTCCGGCCTTCAGGGGCTGCCCCACGGCCTCCGGTGCCCGCACGGCCAGCAGCGCCGCGAGGCCGGCGCCCAGCACCACGAGCAGCCCGGCGATGCCGGCGCGGTCCGTGCCGAAACCCCAGGCGAAGAACCCGAACAACGTCGGCGCCAGGAACGACACCGCCCGGCCTGTGGTGGCGTAGAGCCCGAACATCTGCCCTTCCCGGCCCGGCGGCGTGATCCGTGCCAGGAAGGTGCGTGCCGACGCCTGCGCGGGCCCGACGAACAGGCACAGCAGCAGCCCGAAGATCCAGAACAGCAATGGTCCGGACACCGCGAGCAGAACGACGCCGACGACGATCATCGCGGCGAGCGAGACGACGATGACCGCCTTGGGACCGACCCGGTCGTCGATGCGGCCCGCGACGAGCGCACCGAGCGCGGCCACGACATTGGCCGCGACACCGAACAGCAGCACGTCACCCGTCCCGATGCCGTAGACGGTCACGGCCAGTACCGCCCCGAACGTGAAGACCCCGGCGAGACCGTCGCGGAACAGCGCCGACGCGCCGAGAAACCAGACGGTGCGGCGATCCGCGGTCCACAGGTCCCGCAGATCGCGCCACAGCACCCGGTACGCCTCGGTGATGCGGCCCTTCTCGGCACCGGGGTGGACACCGGTCGGCGGCAGTTCGGGAACAGCGAGCAGCACCGGGATCGCGAAGATCCCGAACCACGCGGCGGCGAGCAGCGCGACCAACCGGATGTTGGTGCCGTCGTCGGTGCTCAACCCGAGGAATCCGCGGGTGTCGCCGTCACCGGCGATGAAGCCCGTGTAGCACAACAACAGCAGCACGATGCCACCGAAATAGCCCATGGACCAACCGAATCCGGAGACCCGTCCGATGTTCTGCTCGGTGGAGATCTGCCGCAGCATTGCGTTGTAAGGCACCTGGGCGAGCTCGACGATCACCGATCCCACACCGAGCAGCACCAGCCCCAGCCAGAGGTAGTGATAGTCGTCGCGCACGAAGTACATCCCGGCCATCGCGGTGACGGTGACGAACGTGAGCACCGCGAGGGAGCGTTTGCGACGGCCGGTCGCGTCGTAGTGTTGCCCGGAGATCGGCGCGGTGACCGCGATGACGAACCCCGCGATGCCCAGGGCCCAGCCCAACCACGTACTCGCGGAGACGGTTCCGGGCAGGTCGTCGCCGACGGCGTCGGTGAGATACACGGAGAACACGAACGTGAGGATCACCGCGTTGAACGCGGCCGATCCCCAGTCCCACAGGCCCCACGCGAAGACCTGCCGCCGCGTCGTCGCCGTCCCGATTCCCGCCGGCGCGGCCGTGTGTGCGCTCATTCCCGCAGCCTAAACCGGCCGTTCGAGAACCGCCCCATATGACTGTTGGTGTGCCGATATTTCGGTGCACCAACCGTCATGTCCGTCTTGTACGTGCGCGGGCACGCTCGAAACGCTGTACGACCACGTCGAAGTGGTCCAGTTCCATCCAGCTCCACCGGATGACCTCGAACCCGAGGTCGCGCAGGGCGTCCTCCCGGAACTTCTCGGCGACGAGGTCACGCCGGTCGGAGTACTTGCCTGTCCCGTCGAACTCTCCGACGATCCCGAACTCCTCCCAGAAGAAGTCGAGGCGGAAACGGCGACCGTCGCGTGTGACGACCTCGTGCTGGAGGTGTGGACGGGGCAGACCCGCGTCCTCGATGCGTACCCGCGACAACGACTCGCCGACGCTCTCGCTGCGCGCGTCCAGGAACCCTGCGACCGCCCGGGCTCGTGCGATGCCGTTGAGGCCGCAGGCGGAGTCGAGGATGCGCGGTAACGCGGCTGCCGCCGCGGGGTCGCTGCGCAGGAGCGCATCGCCGATGACGACCGCCTGCGGGCGCGGTGCGGTCCGCGCGACGTCCGCGATCGTCCGCGCCACCGACGTCACCGGCACGTCGTCGACGGTCGCGAGGTCTGCCTCCGACAACCGCGCCGCATGGAAGTGCAATCGTCCCCGCCGTCGTGCGCCCGCGCTCGGTGGCCGCGACACGTGCACACGTGTGAGCGGAAGATTCCATACCGGCGCCCCGTGCAGGACCGCGGCGGAGACGTGGCTGATCACGTGTCCCGGGCTCAGCGTCGAGCCGAGATGCCGCGCGAGCACGCGGTGCCGGCCGGTGTCGTCGAGCGCGTCGTGGTCGCACCTTCGCAGATGGACGCCGTGCGCGATCGGAGCCAGTTCACCGCGTCGAAGGTCGCGCGCGATCTCGAAGGCGGAGACGCCGGCCGCGAGTAGTTGTGCGCGCGTGAGCACTCGTGGATCCCCCATGCGGGTGATCGTGCCGCAGCGTCCGTCGGCGATCCGCCCGGAGACCACCGAATCCGCCGCGCCTGTGGACGGAGCAGCTGCCTGTGGACAACTTGCGGATGAGGACTGCGGCGCCCGAAACAGCGGTTGGTGTACCGATATTTCGGTACACCAACCGTCGTTCTCGACCTGTCTAGACGGTGGCGCCGGCGAGTAGGCCTGCCACCGACTGCCGCATCACGGCGGCGGCCTCGTCGACCCCGAGTTGCAACTCGTCGCGCAGAACGGCCCACGAGCCCCAGGTCGCGGCGGCTCCGAGCGCGTATACCAGGCGGTCGCGCCGGTCCCGGTCGAGGTTTGCGAGTTCGCGGGCGAACAGGATCTTCACCTCGTCGGTGACCCGCGCGATGCAGCGCGCGCGATGAATCTTGAGCGCTTCGGAGAACTGCTGGCGCAGGAGCGACGCCCGCGCATACGGAGCGATGAACTCGAGCAGCCGCGCGCGCTGCCGGCAGAACCCGTCGATCCGTTCGGACAGCGGGAGGTGCGCCGGCACCGGCTCGAACATTTCGTCCTGGCGGCGCAGCATCTCCGCGCCGGTGAATGCCATCAGGGTGTCGAGGTCGTTGAAGTTGACCCACAGTGCCCGCAGCGAGACCCCGGCCTGTTCCGCGACCTGCGCGCCGGTGGGCTTGAGCATGCCCGCCCGGAGCAGCTCGATGTGTGCCTCCACCA
Source organism: Rhodococcus sp. NPDC003383 (assembly GCF_053589115.1). NCBI lineage: Bacteria > Bacillati > Actinomycetota > Actinomycetes > Mycobacteriales > Nocardiaceae > Rhodococcus > Rhodococcus sp. NPDC003383. The sequence goes on from NZ_JBSFRG010000014.1 coordinate 85,869, forward strand.
CTGCCCTGCGAGTGCGTTCCGCGCGGGCTGTTCGACCGTCCGTGACAGTTGTGACCACGATCCCTCACTTCGTTCGACCGCACCGAGCCGGTAGGCCTCGGCAGCGCTTCGCAACCTGCCCTGCGAACAATACCGACCAACCTCCCCGTTTAGGAGAATTGGTTCGAACGACACGGCCGATGAGTTCCGGCCCGCGGCGACTAGGCTGACCCACCGTGACTCTGCCGAACCCCACCCCAGACGCCCGCGCGGTCGTGACCGGCGCCTCCTCCGGTATAGGTGAGGCCCTCGCCACCGAGCTCGCAGCGCGCGGCCACTCGCTCATTCTCGTCGCCCGTCGCGGCGAAGTGATGGAAGAGCTCGCCACGACACTCCGTCAGAAGCACGGCGTCACCGTCGAGGTGCGCGCCTGCGACCTGTCCGACCGCGACGCTCGCGCCGAGCTGGTCGAGGAGCTCGCCGACCGTCACGTCAGCATCCTGTGCAACAACGCGGGTATCGCCACGTTCGGCCCCGTGTCCGGCCTGGATCCGGCGTACGAGCGCGCGCAGGTCGAACTCAATGCGGTCGCCGTGCACGACCTCACCCTCGCGGTGCTGCCGCAGATGGTCGAGCGACGCGCGGGCGCGATCCTCAACGTCGGATCGGCGGCGGGCAACATGCCGATCCCGAACAACGCGACGTACGCCGCGACGAAGGCATTCGTCAACACCTTCTCGGAGTCGCTACGCGGTGAGCTCAAGGGCACCGGCGTGAACGTCACCCTGCTCGCCCCCGGCCCGGTGCGCACCGAGACCCCCGATCCGGCGGACGCGTCGATCGTCGACAAGCTCGTCCCCGACTTCCTGTGGATCTCGAGCGAGCACACCGCGAAGGTGTCGCTCGACGCGCTCGCCGAGAACCGCATGCGCATCGTGCCCGGCCTGATCAGCAAGGCGATGTCGGTCGCGGGCAACTACACGCCGCGCGCGATCGTCGCCCCGATCGTCGGCACCTTCTACAAGAAGCTCGGCGGCTAACGCCGCTTACGGCCGGTGCCGAAGATGCTGCGGGAGATCTCCCGACCCGCAGCCGAGGCCGCCGACCGCAGGAAACTCTTCATCGCGGAGCTGCCCAGCACCTGTTCGACGATCGTCGGCCCCTCGTCCCGGGGGGCCGGCATCGTTTCGGACAGGTCCGGCAGTGGCGGCACGTCCAGCGGCGGATCGACGTTCGGCGCGCCCGCGACCTTCGCCGTCAGCATCTCGTACGCGGATTCGCGATCGATGGTCTGCCCGTACTTCGCGAACAGCGGATGGCCCTGGGCGGCGGTGCGGATCGCGTCGTCGCCGACGGTGTCCATCAGCGACCGTGGCGGCCGGATCCGGGTCCATGCGACCGGCGTCGGGGCGCCCTTCTCGGACAGCACGGTGACGATCGCTTCACCGGTCCCGAGCGAGGTCAGCGACTTCTCCAGGTCGTAGAACGCCGTCTTCGGGTACGTGCGGACCGTCTTGGTGAGCGCCTTCTGGTCGTCGGGCGTGAACGCGCGCAACGCGTGCTGCACCCGCGCACCCAGCTGGGACAGGATCGCGTTCGGGATGTCGGTGGGCAGCTGCGTGCAGAAGAACACGCCGACGCCCTTCGACCGGATGAGCTTGACGGTCTGCTCGACCTGCTGCAGGAACGCCTTCGACGCGTCCGCGAACAGCAGGTGGGCCTCGTCGAAGATGAAGACGAGCTTGGGCTTGTCCAGATCGCCTTCCTCGGGCAACGTCTGGAACAGGTCGGCGAGCACCCACATCAGGAACGTGGAGAACAGCACGGGACGCGCGGCCTGGGCGCCCAGCTCGAACAAGCTGATCACCCCGTTGCCGCCGAGGATGCGCAGCAGATCCTCGGTGTCGAACTCCGGTTCACCGAAGAACGTGTCGCCGCCGTCGGCCTCGAGGTTGACGATCGCGCGCAGGATGACGCCCGCGGTCGCGGCCGAGACGCCCCCGATGCCTTTGAGGTCGGCCTTGCCCTCGTCGCTGGTCAGGTACGCGATGACCTGCCGCAGATCCTTGAGATCGAGCAGCGCCATGCCCCGCTGATCGGCCCAGTGGAAGATCAGCCCGAGCGTCGATTCCTGGGTGGTGTTCAGGCCGAGCACCTTGCTCAGCAGGATCGGACCGAACGCCGTGACGGTCGCGCGCACCGGGATGCCGATGCCCTCGGTGCCGAGCGAGAAGAACTGCGTCGGGAATCCGGCAGGGGTCCACGACGGATCGCCGGTCTCGGCGGCGCGGGTGACGAGCGCGTCGCTGCTCTCCCCGCGCGCGGACAGACCGGACAGGTCGCCCTTGACGTCGGCCATCACCACCGGCACGCCCGCGGCGGACAGCTGCTCGGCGATGCCCTGCAGGGTCTTGGTCTTGCCGGTACCGGTCGCGCCGGCGATCAGACCGTGCCGGTTCATCATGGCCAGCGGAATCCTGACCCGGGCGTTCGGAGCGACGACGCCGTCGTGCACGACGGTGCCCAGTTCGAGGGCGGCGCCGGAGAAGGCGTAACCGGCGGCGATCTCCGCGGCCGGGCCCGCGGGTTCGGCCGCCTCGGGTTCGGCTGCCTCGGCGAGCGCACTCTCCGAGGTCGCTTCGGCCCCGGCTTCGGCCTTCCCCGCCGCAGCGTCGGCCTCGGCCGCGGCGGCGGCCTCCTCGGCCTCGCGTTGGGCGCGTTCGGCTGCAGCGGCGGCTTCGGCGGCTACGCGGGCCGCTTCCTCGGCGGCCGCCTTCGCTGCCTTCGCCTTCTCGGCGGCGGACAGCGCCTCGTCGGACCGGGTCGGATCCACGGTCATGTTCAGCCCTCCTCGAACCAGCACGGCCGGCGTCGGTTTACACCGCAGACCTTATCCCGCTGACGCAGCTGACTAGTCTGTACTCTCGTGCAGGACAAACTTGTTTGGATCGATTGTGAAATGACCGGTTTGCGTATCGGTAGCGACAAACTCATCGAAATCGCCGCGCTGGTCACCGACAGCGACCTCAACGTGCTCGGCGAGGGCGTGGACATCGTGATCCACGCCGACGACGATGCGCTGGCCGCGATGCCGGACGTCGTGCAGCAGATGCACGAGCGCTCGGGGCTGACCGAAGAGGTGCGCCGCTCGACGGTCACGCTGGCCGAGGCCGAGAAGCTCGTCCTCGACTACGTGCGGGCGCACGTGCCGGAGCCCGGGACCGCTCCCCTGGCCGGCAACTCCATCGGCACCGACCGGCAGTTCATCTCCCGGGACATGCCGGAACTCGACAACTACCTGCACTACCGCATGGTCGACGTCAGCTCGATCAAGGAACTGTGCCGACGCTGGTACCCCCGCATCTATTTCGGCCAGCCCACGAAGGGCCTGTCGCACCGCGCGCTCGCCGACATCAAGGAGTCCATCCGGGAGCTGCGCTACTACCGGCGCACCGCGTTCGTCGCCCCGCCCGGGCCGTCGTCTGGGGACATCACGAGCGTCGTAAAGGATCTTGGACCGGCCTGACCAGGCGATTCGTCGTTTTCGGGTAGAGCAGGCTAGTATTTCAATCGCAGTCGCAACCGGCTCCGGCCGATAGCGGATGCAATGGTGAGTGTAGTTCAGTTGGTAGAGCACCAGGTTGTGATCCTGGCTGTCGCGGGTTCGAGTCCCGTCACTCACCCCCAAGAAAGGCCCCGACCGCAAGGTCGGGGCCTTTCCTTTTTGCGCCTCCCGGCCGAGGACCGTGCGCCCACAGCCTCTACCCACTCCTGACCCCCTTACGACGACGGAGGGCGACCAGAATCCGGTCGCCCTCCGTCGGGGTGCACAGCCCGTGCCCCGGGGTCAGGTGTTGGCGTTGCCCGCCTTCCACGTCGACCACGGGATGTTCCAGTCGCCGAGACCTTCGGTTCCCTCCAGGACTCCGCCGACCGTGTTGCGCACGATGACGATGTCGCCGCGCTTGGTGTTGTCGAAGATCCACTTCGCGTTCGCCGGGCTGAGGTTCAGGCAGCCGTGGCTGACGTTGCGCACTCCCTGATCGCCCAGCGACCACGGCGCGGAATGGAAGAAGATGCCGCTGTAGGACATGCGCGTCGCCCAGTCCACCGGCGTGCGGTAACCCTGCGGCGAGTCGGCCGCCACCCCGTACGTGGACGAATCCATGATCATGTGGTCGAAGCGGTCGCCGATCGTGTAGACGCCGTTGGGGGTGGGGGTGCTGTCCTTGCCCATCGACGTCGGCATCGACATGATCGCGCTGCCGTTGCGGTTGACCACGACGGTCTTCGTGTTGTCGTCGACGTCGATGATCACCGCGTCGCCGATGGTGAACGACGAGTGCACGTCCGACTGGCCGAACAGTCCGTCACCGAGGTCCTTGCCGTACGCCTTCACGTCCACGGTCACGGTCGTGCCCGGCGTCCAGTAGTTCTCCGGCCGCCACCGCACCTCACGATTGCTGAGCCAGTAGAACGCACCCTCGACGGGCGGATTCGTGACGATGGTGATGGCCGCCTCGGCCGCGCGCCGGTCCGGGATGTTCTCGTCGAACTGCACCGCGACGGGCTGGCCGATACCGACGACCGAGCCTTCACCGGGCAGCACGTAGGGCTGGGTGAGGTTGCCGGGCGCGCTCGTGGTGAATGTCGCGACGGACGTGGTCGCCCCGCCGAGCCCGTACGCGACCGTCTCGAGCGTGTACTTGCGGTTGTAGCCCAGCGGTTCGGAGTTCGCCCAGGTGGTGCCGTCCGGCGCGAGCACGCCGGCGACCGACGCCCCGTCGGGATTGCGGAGCGTGACGGAATCGAGCTTGCCGTTGACGACCGAGACGGTCACCGGATCGATCGGCGAGAAGCCGACACCGCCGTCGACGACGCTGGAGGACACCGTGGGCTTGATGAGTGCGGCGAGGGGATTCGAATCGATGGGGACCTCGTCGGCACCGCCGGCCGAACCGCCGGCACATGCAGTGACGAAGGTCATGACACCGACCAGTACCGCCCCCAACACCGCCACGGTCGTACGCCGGGAGCGGCGCCGCGGCGTCCGCACACTCTTCTCGATCACTCTCAACCCTCCGATTCCGGACCTCCCCCAGGCCGCAAAACTGCACGTCAATGCGTGTCTCATCGATGATGCCAGCCGGTGAAGACCGAGACCAAATCTGAAACCTCGACGACGAATAACGTTCGAATACCAATCGCCCCGCCACCCACTCGCGTTACCCGCAGACATCGAGGAAATCGCCGTTGACCAGGCGATTTGGCGCCGTACAGCGGAGTGTGTAATCTTCTCTTCGTCGCCGGGACAACGGCCCGGAGACAAACCGCCAAGCGCCATTAGCTCAATTGGCAGAGCAGCTGACTCTTAATCAGCGGGTTCGGGGTTCGAGTCCCTGATGGCGCACAACAGAAGGCCCGCACCGAATTCGGTGCGGGCCTTCTTCGTTCTCCGGGTCTCACCACTCGATGACGACCGGGTCCCCGATCTTCACGTTCTCGAAGTACCACCGCGCGTTCTCGGTGCTGAGGTTGATGCAGCCGTGGCTGACGTTCGCGTAGCCCTGCGAATCCACCGACCACGGTGCGGCGTGCACGAAGATTCCGCCCCACGTCAGACGGACCGCGTATTCGGTGTCGATGCGGTACCCCTCGGGGTCGTCGATCGGAACACCGTAGGTCGACGAGTCCATCACCAGGTTCCGGAACTTCTCGAGCACCGGGAAGGTCCCGGTCGGCGTCTCGTATCCGGGCTTGCCCATCGACGCCGGCATGGTCCGGACGATCTCCCCGTTCAGGGACACGGTGAACTGGTGCGTGGACAGGTTCGCAACCGCGACGAATTCGTCGCCGGTCCGGAACTGCGTCCGGGTGCCGCCGGCCAGGACGGTGACAGCGGTGTGGCCCGGCCAGAATCGGTCCGGAACCCACTCGAGGTGACGGTCGTCGCGCCACCGGAAGGCGCCGGCGACGGGCACGGACGGGATGACCGCGACGGATCGTTCGGCGGCGGCCCGATCGGTCACCGTGGCGCCGAAGCGGACGGTCACCGGCTGCGCGATACCGACCACGGCTCCGTCCGAGGGCGCCAGCGCGGCCACCGGGGGCCCGCCCGGGGGCGCGATGCCGATGCGACCGGCGGAGGCGGCGGACCCCGTAGCCAGCGCGACGCTCGCGGCGAGGATCGCGACCAGGACGAGTCGTGCAACATGCTGCGCAGTCCGCATGACCGTCACCCCTTCGAAGACGAGACGATCGACGTCTTCTCAGTGAACCACGCCGAGATGTGAACCACGCCAAGATCGAAGTCGCAAGAAAGTGATATGTCACAGCGACCGACGCAAAGACGAGGGCACCGCCGTCCGTGAACGGACGACGGTGCCCTCGGATCGACGGATCGTCAGCGCAGCAGTCTGCGCAGAACCAGAGCGCCCACGACGACGCCGACCGCGATGACGGCGTACTTGACGTTCGGCTGATTCACCTTGGCGACGAGCGTCTGCTTGGTGTTGGCAACAAGAGTCTTCGGATTGGTCCGCGCACTCAATTCGTCGAGCGTGCTCGCGAGCTGGTTGCGGGCGTTCTCGATGTCCCGCTCGATGGCCTCGGTGTCCCTACGCACGTGATCCTCCAGGAGTCGCTGTGTGTGCTGCGACCACGGTAGTGGACGCGCGGTCCACTACCGTGGCGGACGTGACGGATAACAGCAGACTCGCCCCCGGCGACCCCGCGCCCGAGTTCACCCTCCTCGACGCCGACGGCAACGAGGTGTCGTTGTCGGACTACCGCGGCCGCAAGGTGATCGTGTACTTCTACCCCGCCGCGAGCACGCCCGGCTGCACGAAGCAGGCATGCGACTTCCGCGACAACCTCGCCGAACTGAACGACGCCGGGCTCGACGTCGTCGGGATCTCCCCCGACAAGCCCGCCAAGCTCGCGAAGTTCCGCGACAAGGAGGAGCTGACCTTCCCGCTGCTCTCCGATCCGGAGAAGACCACGCTCACGGCGTGGGGCGCGTTCGGCGAGAAGAAGATGTACGGCAAGACCGTGACCGGCGTGATCCGCTCGACCTTCCTCGTCGACGAGGAGGGGAAGATCGAGGTGGCGCAGTACAACGTGCGCGCCACCGGGCACGTCGCGAAGTTGCGTCGCGACCTGTCGGTCTAGCTCGCGGACCGCTCGGCCAGGGACCGCAGGAGCAGCGCCTCCGCGACGGCGAGGTTCTCGATCTCCGTCGGATCCACGCTCTCGTTCGGAGCGTGGATGACGCACCGCGGCTCCTCGACACCGATCAGCGCGATCTCCGCTCCCGGCACGGCCCGCTGCAGGGCCGTGCACAGCGGGATCGAGCCGCCCTGGCCGGCGGTTCCGACCTCGCGCCCGTACGCGGCCGCGAGCGCCGCGCGTAGGGCGGCGTATCCGGGGCCGTCGGTGGCCGCGCGGAACGGTTCGCCGAGGGCTTCGCGCTCGATGCGCAGGTGCGCACCCCACGGCACGTGCGCTTCGAGGTGGGCGACGAGGGCGTTCTGCGCGACCAGCGGGTCCAGACCCGGTGGCACCCGCAGGTTCAGCCGCGCCGAGGCGCGGGGCGCGATCGCCGCCACCGAGCCGACGACGGGCGGTGCGTCGATGCCGAGCACGGTCAACGCCGGCCGCGCCCACACGGCGTCGGCGACGGTGCCGGTCGACAGCAGCGACACCCCGTCGAGCACACCGGCGTCGGCGCGGAACCGGTCTTCGGGATAGGGCACCCCGTCCCACTGCCCGAGGGTGTCGAGGCCGTCGACGACGGTGTTGCCGTGTTCGTCGCGCAGGGTGTTCAGCAACCGGACGAGGGCGGCGAGCGCGTCGGGGGCGGCGCCGCCGTACTGCCCGGAATGCACTTCCCCGGCAAGGGTTTCCACATGGACGACGACGTTCGCGATACCGCGCAGCGACGTCGTGACGGTGGGCCGGCCGACTTCCGCGTTGCCGCAGTCGCCGATCACGATCAGGTCGGCGGCGAACAGGTCGGGGCGCTCCGCGACGAGGTGTTCGAGCCCGGCCCCGCCCATCTCCTCGGACCCTTCGACGACGATCCGCACGCCCACCGGCAGGGGCCCGTCGGCGAGGGCCGCGCGCAGCGCGAGCAGGTGCATCACGATGTTGCCCTTGCAGTCCGCGGCGCCCCGGCCGTACCAGCGACCGTCCCGTTCGGTGAGATCGAAAGGCGGCGTGAGCCAGAGGCTTTCGTTACCCGGAGGCTGAATGTCGTAGTGGCTGTAGAGCAGAACCGTGGGAGCTCCGGCCGGGGCCGGACTGTGTCCGACGACGGCGGGGCAACCGTCGGACGTCTCGACGAGTTCGATGTGCTCGATACCGGCGGCGGCGAACGCGTCCCGTACCCAGCGGGCGGCGGCGAGGCACTCCTCCGCGGGGAACTGTCGCGGGTCCGCGACCGAACGGAAGGCGACCAGGGTCGCGAGTTCGGTTCGGGCGGTGGGCATCGCGGCCCGGATCCGGTCGCGGATCCGCTGCAGGGTGTCGGTGTCGGTCACGCTCACACGCCTCCTCGGTGTGTCGGACGAAGGTCTCACGATCGGGCACCGGTGCTCGTCCTGTTCGGTTCCCGTCGCAATCGTAGGATCGTGCGCCGCCGTCTGCCGTTCCGGTGCCGCACGGCGCGCCGACCGCGTAGCGTTGTTTCTCGACATCCGGGCCACCGTCGAACCAGTTCCGGCCCGTGGACGGAAAGGCACTGCGATGCCCACCGAACTGTCACCCTTCTACAAGCAGGTCCAATCCCACTACGACCTGTCCGACGAGTTCTTCGCCCTGTTCCTCGACCCGTCGATGACCTACAGCTGCGCGTACTTCGAACGGGACGACATGACGCTCGAGGAGGCCCAGCTCGCCAAGATCGACCTGGCCCTTGGCAAGTGCGACCTGCAGCCCGGCATGACGCTGCTCGACATCGGCTGCGGCTGGGGATCGACGATGTTCCGCGCGGTCACCCACTACGACGTCGACGTCGTCGGCCTGACCCTGAGCCGCAACCAGTACGAGCACGTCGCGGCCGAGGCCGCCCGGCTGCCCGGTCCGCGGACCGCGCGGGTCCTGTTGCAGGGCTGGGAGGAGTACACCGGCACCGCCGACCGCATCGTGAGCATCGGAGCGTTCGAGCATTTCCGCCGGGAACGCTACGACGAGTTCTTCGAACGGTGTCACCGGATGCTGCCCCCGGGTGGGCGGATGCTGCTGCACACCATCATCGGGCACACCCTCGCGACGCTGAAGTCCCGCGGCATCCCCGTGACCCGCGAGAACGCCCTGTTCCACCTGTTCATCAAGCGCGAGATCTTCCCCGGCGGGCAGCTTCCGCAGCCCGAGGTGGTCGTGGCGGGCGCCGAACGCGCCGGGTTCCGCGTCGAACGCGTCCATCCGCTCGGCCCGCACTACGTCCGCACCCTCGAGCACTGGGCCGCGGCGCTGGCGGACCGGCGCGCCGAAGCGGTCGCGCTGTCCTCCGAGGAAATGTACGAACGCTTCATGAAATACCTGCGCGGATCGGCCGAGCATTTCCGAACCGGACATATCGACGTCATGCAGTTCACCCTCGCCGCATGAGCACCGTGAGCACGCTCGGCCGTGTTTGCTGCGACTCGCCCTCACGGCAATCTCTCGGCATTCCCGCGCACTGCGGCTAGCCTGGGGCGCGTGGAGTCTGCAACGAACGTGCGCAAAGCACCGCGCCGGATCGATCCGGCGTTGGAAGTACAAACAGCGCCACAAGAACTCGTGCCGCGGCGGCGACCGACGCAGGAACGCAGCCGGCGCAAGTTCGATGCCCTGCTCGCCGCGTCCCGCGAGCTGCTCACCGAGGTCGGATTCGAGTCGTTCACCTGCGAAGAGGTCGCGTCCCGCGCGGACGTGCCGATCGGCACGCTCTACCAGTTCTTCGCGAACAAGTACGTCATCGTCTGTGAACTGAACCGCCAGGACCTCGTGGGTGTGCAGGAGGAACTGGCCCAGTTCAACGGCAAGATCCCGTCGGTCGACTGGCTGCGGTTCCTCAACAGCTTCGTCGACCACATGGCCGGGCTGTGGACCACCGATCCGTCCCGCCGCGAGGTGTGGCTGGCGATGCAGTCGACCCCGTCGACCCGCGCGACCGGGGCCATTCACGAACGCAAGTTCGCCGAGCAGGTCGAGCGGATGCTCGCACCGCTCACGCCCGACACACCGAGGCCGCGCCGCAAGCTGATGGCCGAAGTCCTCGTCCACGTCGTCTACTCGATGCTGAACTTCTCCGTGCAGGACGATCAGACCCACGCCGACGCGGTCGTCGAACTGAAACGGCTGATGGTCGCATACCTACAGGTCGCCGAACAGGACTCGAGGGCCCGGGCGAAGAAGCGCAAGCGGCTGCAGGCCCGCGCGGAGGAAGCCGGAACCGGCGACGGGGACGGCAGCCGCGAGAAGGGCGAGGCCGCCGACGCGGACACGGTCCCCGAATCGGGCACGGCCCCGGAAACGAGTGAAGCCGAGGAGGCTGCAACCTCCCCGGCTTGAACCGGTCGACCGGATCTACGCGTCCGGGGCCTCCTCGAGAACGACGAACGCTCCGGCCATGTCACCGTCGTGGGTGAGCGAGACGTGGATGCTCATGCCCGCCAGATGCTCGGCGACGGCACCGTGCAACCGGATACCGGGCCTGCCCCACGCATCCGAGACCACCTCGATGTCGCGGTGGATGCCCTCCGGCAGCACCGGTGGGTGACCGAACAGTGACGCCGACCATGCCTTGATCAGCGCTTCCTTGGCCGCCCACCGGGCTGCGAAGTGGCGTCCCGGACGGGAGCTGCGGGTGTTCGCGTCGCGACGCTCCCCCGGCGTGAAACTCGTGAGCATCGTGGTGCCGGGACGACCCAGCTGCTCCTCGAACTCCGTCACCGAGACCAGGTCGAACCCGACACCCGCAACTCCCATCCGGCGCTACTCGTTTCCTACTTGCAGCCGGGCAGACCCGAGCGGTACACGTCGTCGTCGCCGAGACGCGCGTCCGCGCTGAGCAGCACGTCCGCCTCGAGCTGACGCGACGCCGCCGCCGGAACCCCGTCGCCGCCGAGGCGGCGATCCGCCGGACGCTGGTACAGCGCGGCACCACCGGTCATCGCGTCGGCCAGGCGGCGCTTGCCGGCGACCGTGCGCTGCTGCGCCTGCGCGAGGTAGGTCTCGCGCCGCTCGGCGGGGATCGCCTCGACGAACGCCTGCGGGTGCACCACCGCGATCAGTCCGGACACGTGCCCGAACCCGAGGCTGGTCAGCAGACCGGCCTTGAGCGCGTACTCCTCGCCGAACCGGATCGGGGTCCGTGCCCACACCAGGTGCTCGAACTGAGCCATCTTGTCGTCGACGCAGTCCAGGCTGCGGTTCGGCGGGACGACGCCCTGGCTGAGGACCTGGCACAGGCCGATCAGCTGGAACGCTGCCGCGCCACCCTTGGCGTGACCGGTCAGGCTCTTCTGGGACACCACGAACAGCGGGTTGCCCTCGCTGCGGCCCAGCGCACCGGCCAGACGTTCGTGCAGCTCGGCCTCGTTCGGGTCGTTCGCCGCGGTCGACGTGTCGTGCTTGGAGATCACGGCAATGTCGTCGGCGGTGACACCGAGCTTGCGCAGCTCCCGGGCCAGGCCGGACTCGAGCCCACCGCGACCGGCGCCGAGAGCACCGATACCCGGAGCCGGGATCGAGGTGTGCACGCCGTCGGCGAAGGATCCCGCCCAGGCGACCACACCGAGAACCGGCAGGCCCATCTCCAGCGCCAGGTCACCGCGCGCCAGCAGCACCGTGCCACCACCGGCCGACTCGACGAACCCACCGCGACGGCGGTCGTTGGCCCGCGAGAACCGGTTGTCGCTGATGCCCTTGGCGGTCATGTCCTCCGACTTGGCGGTCGCGGACATGTCGCCGAAGCCGACGATGCCCTCGATGCCCAGGTCGTCGAAGCCGCCGGCGACGACCAACTGCGCCTTGCCCAGCTTGATCTTGTCGACGCCCTCCTCGACGGACACCGCGGCCGTGGCGCACGCCGCGACCGGGTGCACCATCGCGCCGTAGCCGCCGACGTAGGACTGCACGACGTGCGCGGCGATGACGTTCGGCAGGGCTTCCTGCAGGATGTCGTTCGCGCGGGACTCGCCGAGCAGCGTGTCGATGTACAGCGACCGCATCGAGGACATGCCGCCCATGCCGGTGCCCTGCGTGTTCGCCACCAGCGACGGGTGCACCCAGCGCAGCAGTTCCGACGGGGTGAAGCCACCGGTGAGGAACGCGTCGACCGTCGTGACAATGTTCCACAGGCCGACCCGGTCCACCGACTCCGCCATGTCCGCGGGGATGCCCCACTTGGTGACGTCGAATCCGGTGGGGATCTGGCCGCCGACCGTGCGGGTCAGCTTCGCCTTGCGCGGCACGCGGATCTCGGTGCCGGCCTTGCGGGTGACCGTCCAGTCGCCGGACTCGGCGTCCACGGACGCGACCGTGTTCTCCGGGTCGGCGTCGACGAACGCGCGGGCCTCGGCCTCGGAACCGACGACGAAGGACAGGTCCTTGTCGAGGAACACCGAGGTCAGCAGCGGTGCGGTGTTGTCGACCATGGCGCCGTCGTCGGCGTAGCGGCGGATGCCGCAGCGCTCGACCACCGCGTCGTGGTAGCGGTCGGCGATCTCCGCCTCCGGCACCAGTTCACCGGTCTCGGTGTCGTAGAAGCCGGGCTTCGGGTCGTTCTCCCACTCCACCAGGCCGGTCACCCAGGCCAGCTCGAGCACACCGGCGGCCGACAGTTCCTCGTCGACCTCCATCTCGAAGCGGGTGCGGGCCGAACCGTAGGGGCCGAGCTCGCCGGCGCCGACGATCACGACCAGGTCGGCCGGGTCGACGTCGAGCTTCTCCCAGGCCGGGACGGGCAGGTCGGCGTCGAGTCGCGGCGCGGACGGCAGGGCCGCGATGGTGCCCGACTCGTCCTCGGCCTCGGTCTCGGCGGCCTCGGCCGCGTCCTGGGCCTGCTTCGCGAGGGTCGGCAGGTCGACGTCCGCCTCCGACAGTCCACCGGTCAGGTCCGCGACCAGCGGCTTGTCGGCGGCGAGGCGACGAGCCTCCGGGCCGACCAGCTTCAGCAGCTCGGTGGCCATCTCCTGCGTCGACCAGGTGCGCACACCGGCCGCCTCGACGGCCTCGACCAGCGGGTCGTTGCCGCCCATCAGGCCGGTGCCGCGCACCCAGCCGATGAGAGCGTGCGCAAGGGTGACGCGCTCGGCCCACGTGCGCTCGGCGTTCCAGCGGTTGACCACCGCGTCGAGCGCGGCCTTGGCCTCACCGTAGGCACCGTCGCCACCGAACTTGCCGCGGTTCGGGGAACCGGGCAGCACCACGTGCAGGTGGGTGTCGACGTCGCGGTCGTTGCCGATCGCGGCGAGACCGGCGATGAGCCGCTCCACCGACCACAGCAGCACCCGCATCTCCATCTCGGCGCGGGCACCCGCGTCGGCGAGGGAACCGGCCACGCGCGGCGCGGCGAACGGGAACAGCAGCGTCGGGGTCAGCGCGTCCTTGATCAGCTTCTTGGCGCCGCCCGCGTTCTCCACGGTCTCGGTGCCGATCCACTCGATCAGGGCGTCGACGTCCGCGTAGGACGCCATGTTCGCCGGGACCACCCACAGCGCCGCGCCGGCCCGTGCGCTCTTCGCGTACAGCTCCTTGTAGAAGCCGAGGCGGCTGTCGTTGAGGCTGGACGTGGTCACGACCACGGTCGCGCCACCGCCGAGCAGCTTCGCGGCGACGGCTGCGCCGATGCCGCCCTTGCTGGCGCCGGTCACGACCGCGACCTCGTTCGCGTATTCGGCGTCGGTGACCTCCGCGGCGACGGTCGCGATGCGGCCGAAGGTCTCGGCGAGCACGGTGCGGCCGGCCTCGGTGGCCTTGCGCTGCCAGAAGGAGGCGTGCGCGGCGACGGTCGCGCCGGAACCGGCGAACCGCTCGACCTCGATCGCCGCACCCAGCCACACGCGGGCCAGGTCCTCGCGGGCGGTGGCCCAGCGGTCGTCGATCAGCACGGCCTTGCGGGCGTCGAACGCCGGGGCGACCTGACGCGGCCAGTCGGAGCCGAGCTCCGCGGAGACCAGATCGACCAGTTCGCTGTCCGCCTTGTCCGCCAGACCCGAGGTCTGCTCGGCCAGGCCGAGCTGCTCGAGCACGAGGCGCGCGGCGTTGGCGAGCACACCGTCACGGCCGGTGATCTGCTCGGCGAACTCGCCGAGAGCAGCGGCGTCGACGGTCGCTCCCCCGCCACCACCGGCGGCCGGCATGGACACCGCGATACCGCGGCGGCCGGCGACGGACTGCACGGCGGCGTCGATCAGCGTGTCGACGGCGGCGGCGTCGGAGAGGGCGCCCTGCGACAGGCCGCCCAGGTCGCCGCCACGGATGGAGGCGCCGTCACGGCTGCCGAGTGCGACCTCGGCGGTCACGTGCTGGGTCCAGCCTTCGCCCAGGCCCCACACCTTGGTGACGCGCTCGGCGATGTAGGCCGGGCGCTTGCCGGACGGTCCGAACACCTTGCGCAGGTGATCGTTGATCGAGTCGGTCAGCACCGGGCCGAAGGGGCGGTAGGTGCGGGCCAGACGGTCGACGGTGGCTGCCAGCGCGCCCATGTCGGCGTCCGCGGCACCGTCGATCGCGCCGAGCGACAGCTCGGAGCCGAGGTCGACGAGCAGCTGGTTGCGGCGCGAGGACACGCCGTCGCACAGCGCCTCGATGGTGTCGACGGGGCCGATCTGGTCGGGACGCAGCTTCGTCCACAGCGCGATGAGGACCTTGGTGGCGTCGGCGGCCTTGAACGCGATGTCGTCGGGACGCGGTCCACCGGCCGGTGCGGCGGCCGGAGCCGCTGCCGGGGCGGGAGCCGCGGCGGCCGCGGGGGCCGCCTCCGCTGCCGGAGCAGCGGGCTCGTCGTCCTCGACCGGGGCCGGATCGACGTCGGTCGAGTACACGATCGACGCCTCACGCTCGATGTTGAGCACCTCGACGGGCTCACCGAAGCGGCCGGGCAGCTTCAGGGTCTGCGACGCCAGGTTCGCGACGGTCGGGGCGGCACCGAGGCCGACCTCGACGAACCGCTCGACACCGAGGCCACCGTCCTCCTCGGGGGCGAACAGCAGGTCCTGCGTCTCGATCCAGCGGACCGGCGACGCGAACTGCCACGCAAGGAGCTCGGCGAGCACGACGCGGGTCAGCTCGACCGGCTTCGCGGCCCAGGCGTCGAAGTCCGCGAGGACCTCGGCGAGGGGCTCGGAGGGAACCAGATCGGCGATCTCCTGGATGAACTCGCGGCCCAGGTTGAACGGCTTGGGCACGAGGTTCGGGATGTAGCGGCCGATGAGGATGTTCGGGTCGATCTGCTCCGGGAGCAGGTGCAGCAGACGCTCGCGGAAGTCGTCCACGCCGCCGCGCAGGACGGTCGAGTGGAACGGCACGTCGATACCGGGGACCAGGATGAACGCGCGCTTGCCGCCGAACTCGGCGACCTTGCGCTCGATCACGGACTCCAGGGCCTCGAGACCCGCGACCGTGCCCGCGATGGCGTACTGGGAGCCGCGCAGGTTCAGGTTCACGATCTCCAGGAACTCGCCGGCCTCCGCGGCGACACCCGCCACGAAGTCCTGCAGGTCCTCGTCGGCGACACCGAACTGCGACGGCCGGATCGCGGCCATGCGGTAGTTCGAGCGGCCGTGCTCGTCACGCGGGACGAGGGCGTGCATCGCCGAGCCGCGCTGGAACACGACCTCGAGCACCGCCTCGAGCGGCAGCACACCGGCGACCGCGGCGAGCGCGTTGTACTCACCGACCGAGTGGCCCGCGAGGAACGAGCCCTCGACGAACGCGCCGGCCTCGCGGAGTTCGGCGATCTGCGCGACACCGAGGGTCGCCATGGCGACCTGGGTGAACTGCGTCAGGTGCAGCACGCCGTCCGGGTGCTTGTGGGTGACGCCGCGGGCCTTGAGCACGGTCGGGTTGTCGCGCACGACGGCCAGGATCGAGAAGCCCAGCGCCTTGCGGGTGTGCTTGTCGGCGCGGTCCCAGATCTCGCGGGCGGCCTTGCTGCGGGCGCGGGCGTCGAGGCCCATGCCGGGACGCTGGATGCCCTGGCCGGGGAACGCGTAGACGGTCTTCGGGGCGGCGGTGCGGCCGGTCGCGACCATCACCAGGTCGCCGTCGACGCGGCAGCCGACCTCGATGATCTCGGCGCCCTTGTCGGTGCCGACGCGGTCGACGCGCACGTCGATCTGCGCGCCCGGACGGACCATGCCGAGGAACCGGGCGGTCCAGGCGGTCAGGCGGCGGACCGGCAGCTTCGCGTCGGCCTCGATCGCGGTCACGACCTGCTGGGCGGCGGCCGACAGCCACATGCCGTGCACGATCGGCGAGCCCAGGCCGGCGAGCAGCGCGGCGTTGTCCGAGGTGTGGATCGGGTTGTGGTCGCCCGAGACGCGAGCGAACGCGCTCATGTCGGTCGGGGCGACGATCACGGCATCGCGGCGGCGGCGACGCGGGGTGTCCGCGGCGTCCTCCGACAGCGATCCACCGGCGCGGACCGGGTCGGCGAGTTCGACGGTGCCGGTGCGGCCGCGGATCGCGAACCGCTCGATCAGCTGCGCGACGACGTTGTCGCCGGAGCCGTCACCGTTGTCGGCTGCGATGTCGACACGCACCTCGACGACACGACCGAGGTCGGTGTCGGCGACGTCGGTGACCTGCGCCTTGACACCGAGGATCGCGGGATCGGTCGGCAGACCGTTCTTGACGTCGATGGCGTGGTCGAGGTGGACCAGATCGAGCATGCCCTCGATGACCGAGAGGTTGTCGTCGGTCTTGGACGCGCCGAGCGCGGCGAAAACCGCGGGCCAGCACGCACCGACGAGCACGTCGGGCACACCGTTCGGGCCGGTGGTCAGGTTGGCGGGCAGGCCGGCGCCGGTGACACCGGCGTGGTCGGCGATCTTCTCGGGCAGCCAGCCGAGGGTGATGCGGGCGGCGCCCTTCTTCACAGCGGGCAGTTCCTGCCCGGCGGCGACACCGAGCAGCGCGGACATCGACGCGGCGGCGTCCTCCTCGGTGACGACCGGCGCACCGCCGGTGCGGACGGAGGCCGGGACGGTGATGCGGATCTCGACGGCCTTGTCGCGCAGCAGCGGCACGCGCAGGCCGACGTGCTCGTCGTCGAGGACGCTCAGGGTCGCACCGGTCGGGGCGTGAACGGCGGCGCCGTCGGCCTCGACGGTCCACTCGGCGACATCACCGAGACGGTGGACCGGGTTGAGGGTCTGGCGCCCGGCCCACGCGACGTCCGGAGCGGACAACACGGCGTCGAGCAGCCCGGCGGCGCGGTCCTGGTGACGACGCGCGACGACCTGCACCGGCTCGGCGCCGGCGGCGAGCAGCTCGTCGACGGTGGCCTTCTCGAAGCGGTCGAGCAGCTCACCGACGGGCTCGTCGGCGCGGGTGATGCCCGCGACGGCGACGGTGCCCGGGATGACGCAGACCTGGTCGGCGGTGTAGCGCGGGTCGTGCGCCTGCCACAGCGAGTCGGACCGCCACCAGCGACGCACGTCCTGGTCGACGACCGGCACGAAGTTCACCGGCTTGCCCGGGGTGCGGCACAGGGAGATGAAGAACGGCACGTCCGCCGGGTGCAGCACGACGTCACCGGCGTCCGGGTACTGCCCGGTCAGCGCCTTGAGCGCCGCGTAGGGCCGCTCGAGTACGGCGTCGTCGTCGAACAGCGTCGGGATCGGGCCGCGGTCGACCGGATGCAGGCGGGCCTCGGCACGCTGCAGCATCTCGCGGAAACGCTCACGCCACGACACGTCCAGCCACGGGCTGGTGTGGGCCTCGGCGACGGCGTCGCCCAGGTCGGTGCCGCAGTCGAACTCGCACGCGGAATCGGTGCCGACCGCGAGCTCCAGGTAGCGGGTGAGCCACTGCAGGTAGGTCATCTCGGCGACGTCACCGAAGTACGGCTTCGCGGTGACGTCCAGCGCGGCGATGATCTCGTCGCGGCGGGCGGCGACGGCGTCGGCGTCACCGGCGACCTCGTCGAGCAGGCGGCCGGTACGCGATGCGGCGTTGTCGATCTCGTGGATGTCGGCGCCGAGCTGGCTGCGGCCCGAGGCCATACCGCCGGACGCGGTGCCCGCACCGACCCAGTCGGGGGTGCCGGGGGTGTCGACGAGCAGCTGCTTGACCTCGGGAGCGGTGGTCGCCTCGAGGGTCGCCATCGCGGCGGTGCCGACGAGGATGCCGTCGAGCGGCATCGCCGGGAAGCCGTACTCGGTGGACCAGCGGCCGGTCAGGTAGTCGGCGGCCCGCTCCGGGGTGCCGATGCCACCGCCGACGCACAGCACCAGGTTCGGGCGGGTGCGCAGCTCGGCGTAGGTGTCGAGCAGCAGGTCGTCGAGGTCCTCCCACGAGTGGTGACCACCGGCGCGGCCGCCCTCGATGTGGACGATGACCGGGTAGTCGGGGACCTCGTTCGCGATGCGGATCACCGAGCGGATCTGCGCGACGGTGCCCGGCTTGAACGCGACGTGGCTGATGCCGGCCTCGGTGAGCTCCTCGATGATCGAGACCGCTTCCTCGAGCTCCGGGATACCGGCGGTGACGACGACGCCGTCGAACGGCGCGCCCGCAGCGCGGGCCTTCGGCACGAGACGCTTGCCGCCCACGTGGAGCTTCCACAGGTACGGGTCGAGGAACATCGAGTTGAACTGCACGGCGCGACCCGGCTCGAGCAGCTCCTTCAGCTCCTCGACGTGGTCGGCGAAGATCTGCTCGGTGACCTGGCCACCACCGGCGAGCTCGGCCCAGTGGCCGGCGTTCGCGGCGGCAGCGACGATCTTCGGATCCACCGTCGTCGGGGTCATGCCCGCGAGCAGGATCGGCGAACGGCCGGTCAGGCGGGTGAACGCGGTCTCGACACCGAGGCGGCCGTCGGGCAGAGCGACAGGCTTGGGCGCGAACTCGGTCCACGCGCGCGGCACCTCGGGCTCGGCGCCCGGGGTGAGCAGGTTGCGCTGGCCACCGCGGGTTGCGGCGGCGATGATGCCGACGCCCTGGCCGCGCAGACCGGCGGAGGTCATGCGGGTGAGGAGCTCACCGGGGCCGAGGTCGAGGATCCACGAGGCACCGGAGGCGACGGCACCGTCGACGAGGTCGACCCAGTCGACCGGGTCGACGAGGATCGCCTGAGCGAGGGAACGGGCGAGCTCGACGTCGAGGTCGCAGCGCGACGCCCAGTCGGCGACCTGCTCGACCGCGTCCGCGAGGGCCGGGTGATGGAAGCCGACCTCGGCGGAAACCGGCTCGAAGGTCGGGTCGAACACGGCACCGCCGCGCTTCTTCGACTCGCGCTCGCGGGTCTCCGCGGCGGAGATCTCCTCGCAGCGCTGCTGGACGCGTGCGAGCGCGGCCGGCGGACCGGACAGCACGACGCGACGGCGGCCGTTGCGGATCGCCACGACAGCGCTGCGCTCGGGGTCCTGGCCCTCGAACACGTCGGCGACGATGGCGCGCAGACGCTCGGGATCGACACCCGCGACGGCAAGCATCGGGAAACGCTCGGCACCGGAGATGAGGCCGCGGCGGCGGCCGACGAGGGTCGCGGCAGCACCGATGAGCTGCGCGATCGCGAGGATCTCGGCGTCCTTGCGGCCACCGGCAGCGACGGCCTCGACCGACAGCACACCCTGGGAGTGGCCGATCGCGGCGGTCGGCGCGTGCGCGGACACGTCGAGACCCTGGTTGGCCAGGGCGCGCAGGGCGGCGACCTGGGTGAGGAACACGCCGGGGAGGGACACCGCGGCGGAAGTCAGTGTGGCGGCGGACGGGCCCGCGGCCGGCTGCTCGTCCTCGTCAGCGACGTCCTGCTCGAGGATCCATGCGACGGGGTCGAAACCGGCGGGGCGCACGACCACCAGGTCGTGGGCGACCGGAGCGAGGGCTGCTGCGGCGGCGTTGACCAGGTCCGTCAGGACCGGCTCGAGGCCGTTGTCACGGCTGAGTTCGTCGAGCGAGCTGAGCCAGGGAGCACCCTGACCACCGAACGCGAGAGCGTAGGGCTCACCGGCGAGAATCTTGTCGACCAGTGCGCCGGACCGCGAAGTGGTGACCCCCCGTTCGTTTGTGCGTCGTGATGCCTTCGAGTTCCGTCCGTTGTCGGCTGGTGTGGTCTCGTCGATCGTCACGCGTGTTGTTCCTCTCCTGAACACCCCTGCGGTCGAGGCGTGAATCCTTTGGAAGCACTCGCCGTCGTTGGCGTGTTGCATGGGCTCTCATCTGCTCTTACGTGCGTGGCCCAGATTGACACAGAATCATGAGGAATTCCTCATGTTTTGTTTCGCGAAGAGTGTCGCGCGGTGCCCTGACCAGTGATTTGTCTCACAGTAACGGCGAAGGTAACCCGCGAGTAGGTGTCGTCCGCGCTGGCTGGGCCGGTGCGAGGACGTCCACGAACCCGAGGAAACCCTCACGTTTATTGTTATCTAATCGTTACTATCTTGACGAGCGAGCGGCGGCGTGCTCGAGCAGCGAAACTTGTCGGACCCGAGCGTTACCTTCACTTCGTTCGAACACACTTTCGATTCGAGGGGCGCAATGGTGAGACCGGTCAAGTACACGAAAGAGATGCTCGAGGAGGCCGTTCGGTTGTCAGCCAACCTCTCCGCTGCGATACGACTGATGGGCGGAAGACCCGACGGCGGCACGCACGCGCACATCTCCAGAAGGGTCAAACGACTCGGAATCGACACCTCGCACTTCACCGGAGAGAACCCGCAGAAAGGTCGTCCCCCGAAGAATCGCCTCCGCTGGGACGAGATTCTGACGCTCAAACCCGTCGCTTCGAACCGCCAGGCTCCGAAGCGGTTACGGAGGGCTCTCATCGAGTCGGGACGACCCCACAAGTGCGAGGGGTGCGGAATCGGACCGGTGTGGTGCGACGAGCCGTTGGTATTTCACGTCGATCACATCGACGGAAACCACTTCGACTCCCGACCGCACAACGTGCGATTCCTGTGCCCCAACTGCCACAGCCAGACCCCCACGTGGGCGGGACGACGCAGGTTCAGCTTCGAATCGGAGCAGTCGGGTTCGTGACGTATTGTGTCCGTGGCGCGCGAGTGGCGGAATGGCAGACGCTCCAGGCTTAGAACCTGGTGCCCTTGAGGGCGTGGGGGTTCGAGTCCCCCCTCGCGCACACGTAGCAGTACCGTGAACTGCGGAAACGAGGTCACGAACTCCCGGGTTCGTGACCTCGTTTCGTTCACAACTGTCGAATACCGCCTCGCGCGGGTTTCCGACTCATCGCCCACCGGAAACCCAGCGTGACCTGGCGCACGGCAACCGACCGGTCTTGGCAGGTCGGCGCCCCATTCGGGTACCGTCGATGTCGTGTCCGAAACTCGTCGTCCGCCCCGCCGGGTCGCGCTGATCGTCCTGGTCGTCGTCGCGGCGACCGGATGCCTCGCTCTCGGGTACTGGCAGTGGACCCGTTTCGAGGCAGTCGGCGGTACCGCCCAGAACCTGGGATACGCCTTCCAGTGGCCGGCGTTCGCGTTCTTCTGCGTCTACGCGTACCGACGGTTCGTGCGCCTCGAAGCCGAGGAGTCGGAGGCCGAGCAGACCGGGGATCCGCGGCCGTCCGCATCGTCCGAGCCCACCGAGATTCCGGAACACCTGCTGCCCCCGCGGCCCGGCCGGAATCTCGAACCGGCCGACGACGCCGACCTCGACGACCCCGAGGCCCGGCAGACACTGGAGTACAACGAATACCTCGCGCAGCTCGCGCGCAGGTCCGGAAGGAGCGGTCAGTGAGCACCACCCCCGAGAAGACCGGCACAGCGCCGCGGACCCTCAGCGACGCCGACCGGAAGAAGATCTCCTCGGCGCTCCTGCGATACCGCGTCCTCGCCTACGCCACCGGCATCTGGCTGCTGGTGCTGGTCGGCGAGATGATCGCCAAGTACGTCATCGGCATCGAGAACGTCCCGTCGTGGATCGCGATCGTGCACGGCTGGGTGTACGCCGTGTACCTGGTGCTCACGTTCGACCTGTCGATCAAGGTCCGCTGGCCGCTGACCCGGACGATCGGAACGCTCATCGCCGGCACCATCCCGTTCCTGTCGTTCTTCGTCGAGCACAAGCGCACCCGGCAGGTGAAGGCCGACTTCGGGGTCTGACACCCGCCCCTGCGGCACCCGACCTGTGACACGCGAACCTTGGGACCCCGCGGCGGCGGGAGTCCTGCGCCTGCCGTCGGGCCGGCTCGTCCGGGGCCGCGGCCTGCGCCATCCGTTGCCCGACGGTCCGCTCCCGACGTTCGCGGTATACCTGCAGCGTCGCGATCCCCCGCCGACACCGTGGCCGTCACGCTGGGTGCGATGGCCCGATTTCCGCCTCCCGACCGACCGTGTCGACGCCGCGGCCGCGATCCACGAGGCATGGGAGCGCGCCGCCGACGAACGAGTGGAGATCGCGTGCTCCGGCGGACTCGGACGCACCGGCACCTTCCTCGCCTGCCTCGCCGTCCTCGACGGCGTGCCACGCGGCGAAGCGGTCACGTTCGTCCGCCAGCACTACTCGCCGCGCGCCGTCGAAACACCTTGGCAGCGAAGGTATGTCACTCGCTTCCGCTAGACGTTCAGCTTGCCGACGGTAGGCTCCGCGGCACCGAACTTCAGGCTCAGTTCGCGCCGCGCGGCGCGATCCCCCACCCGCTCGAGGAATCGCCGGCCCGCCGGGGTGCGGTTGATCACCGTCGACTTGACGACGTTCCCCGCGATGACGGGCGCGACGGCCAGCGGCGGAACGGAGGGCAACCCCAGATCACGCAGGCCCTCGGCGCCGAGGAAGAAGCGGAGCATGCTCAGCAGGCGCAGTCGCTCGTAGTGTCCACGCAGTGTCGGGAACCGGCGGTAGTTCAGATCTCGCTGGCCGTCGACGAGGGCGCGGGACAGATCGGCACCGGCGGGCGTGACGTCGTCCTGCACGAGCACGACGTGGTAGTTGAAACGGTGCTGTTGACGTTCGCTGTCGAACAGCCACTCCTCGTCGATGCCCATGAGCCAGCCCACGTACTTCCACAGGTGCATGACCGCGCGGGATTCGTCGCGCGAAACCCGGTAGCCGAGGGCGCGGACGCCGAGCAGCAGTGTGCCGTTGAACAGTCCGAGGGTTGCGGCCTGGTCGGTCTGGTTGATGGGCAGGCCCCAGCGCTGGACGTCCCAGCGGCCGTTGGTCTCGAATCGGTGATTGACCAAGGCGTGCATGGCACGCACGTGCACGGTCAATTTGAATCCTTCACCGCCACGGCGCATCCCGCCCGGCTCGCCGACCGCGGTGCCCCACTTCTGGGTTTCGCCGAGTCGTCGCATTGCGGTGGAGCCGGTCAGACCTCCGGTCGCGACCAGCAGGTCCGGCGGGCCACCGAAGCGGTAGCCGCCGATCAGCGAGAGCTGGAGCAGCACGTCGTTGCGGCTGCGGCCCATGCGGCGGAACGCCCGCGCGCCCTTCTCGAGCAGGTCGAAGTCGACCCAGTCGGGCACCGTGTCGACGACGGCGAAGAACTCGCGCAGCGCCTCGGGAGCGTCGGCGACGCTGTCGATTCCGTGTTCGAGGGCCTGGTGGAACTGCCGCATGGTGACGCGCTGCGGGTCGGTGCGGTCGCGGCGCATCGCGTGCACGAGGGACGCCCCGAGCTCGTCGCGCGCGAACATGCGCCGGCCGATCCGATCGAGCAGTTCCTCGTCGACGGTGTCGACCTTGGCGAAGTGCTTCAGGGGCCGGCCGATGCGCTCGTTGCGCGGGCGGATTCCGGCGAACCGCGCAGGGTACGGACCGGCTTCGGCGTCCGTCGACAGCTCCCGTGTCATCATGCGGGTCATGTTCACACGAGCGTTTACTCGCGTTCAATTCGCATTTCGGGGGCACCTGTGACGACACCCGACCGCCGGCAGATGCGGCGTACACCGCGACAGGACCGCTCCCGTGCGATGGTCGAGCGCATCGTCGACGCGGGCCGGGCAGTTCTGCTGGAACACGGCTACGAAGGCGCGTCGACGAACCGGATCGCCGCCCACGCGCGCATCAGTCCGGGGTCGCTGTACCAGTACTTCCCGAACAAGGACGCGATCGTCGCGGAGGTCGTCGATCGGTGGACGACGGAACTGCATGCTCGCATTTCGCGCGTGTTCACGACGGCACTGGAGGGACCCACCTGGTCGTCGTCGGTACGGGCCACGATGCTCGAACTGCTCGACGCGCTCGGCGAGAACCCGCGGTTGCTGCGGGTGATGATCGAACAACTCCCCCGCACCTCGGGCAGTCGCCTATCGGAGTTCGAGCAGCGCATCGAGACCCTGTTCGCGGTGTGGCTGCGTTCCAACCGCGCGCATCGCTCGGGCCGGCCTCTCGACACGATCGCGTGGATGCTGGTGCGGACCGTCGAGAACGTCGCGATCGCGTACGTCCTGGAGCAGCCCGACATCGATCGCGAGACGGTCGCGGACGAGATGACCGCGATGGTGACGACCTACGTGCAGACGGTGCTGCAGGGCGGCTCCGCCGCCCGTGTGCAGTAGTGGCGGCTCCGACCGCCAGAAAGGCACACCGGGGGTTTCATCCCTCCCCTCCTCGGGTACTTGCCCGAAATATCGGATTACACCGAGGGGAACATTCGTGAAGATCGGTCCGGCAGACCAAACCCTGGAGCCTCGTCGAGAATCACCAGGTCAGGTGCGGCGGGCCATCGGCGCGTCCGCGATGGGCAATTTCACCGAGTGGTTCGACTACGGCGTCTACGCCTACACCGCCACCTACATCGCCGACTCGTTCTTTCCCGGCGACCTCGAGTCCGCCACACTGCTCACGCTGGGTGTCTTCGCCGTCTCGTTCCTCGTGCGACCGCTCGGCGGCTTCGTGTGGGGCCCGCTCGGAGACCGGCTGGGCCGGAGGCAGATCCTCGCCCTCACCATCCTGCTGATGGGTAGTGCGACGGTGCTGCTCGGCGCCGTGCCCTCGTACACGTCGATCGGGTTCTGGTCGCCGGTGCTGCTCGTCCTGCTCCGCATGATCCAGGGCTTCTCGACCGGCGGCGAATACGGCGGCGCGGCGACTTTCATGGCCGAGTACTCCCCCGACCGCAAGCGCGGCTTCTACGGCAGCTTCCTCGAGTTCGGCACGCTGGGCGGATTCTCGGTCGGCGCGATCCTCGTGCTGATGGTCGACCTGCTCTCGACGGACGCGTTCATGGCGACGTGGGGCTGGCGGCTGCCGTTCTTCGTCGCCGGTCCGCTCGCGTTGGTCGGTCTGTATCTGCGTTCCAAGCTCGACGAGACCCCGGTGTTCCGGGAACTCGAGGCGGCGCACGAGGAGGAGAGCAGCGTCGGTGCCGAGTTCAAGGACCTCATCGCCAGGTATTGGCGACCGATCGTCAAGCTCATGGGCCTGGTCATCGCCCTGAACGTGTGCAACTACACGCTGCTGAGTTACATGCCGACCTATCTGGAGAACCGGATCGGGCTGACGAGCACGGCGTCGCTGGTCCTGGTGGTGATCGGCCAGCTCGCGATGATGGCGGTGATCCCGTTCTCGGGCGCGTTGTCGGACCGGGTCGGCCGCAAACCGCTGTGGGCGGTCTCGATGGGTGGCCTGCTGGTTCTCGCGATCCCGATGTATCTGCTGATGTCGGTGAACTTCGGCTGGGCGATCGTCGCGTTCACCACCCTCGGCCTGTTGTACGTCCTGCAGTTGTCGACCATTTCGGCGACGTTCCCCGCGATGTTCCCCACGCACGTGCGGTTCGCCGGATTCGCGATCTCCTACAACGTCGCGACGTCGCTGTTCGGCGGGACCGCCCCCGCGATCAACGAGTGGCTGGTCGAGCGGACCGGCAACGATCTCGTGCCCGCCTTCTACATGATGGGTGCGTGTGCGGTCGGCCTGGTCGCACTGTGCTTCGTGGCCGAGACGGCGGGCGCGTCGCTGCGCGGACGCGGCATCCCGGGCATCGACACCCCGGCGCATCCCACCGCCCTGGCGCAGACCTGACGAACCGGAAGCCGCTCCCCGCCCGCACATTCGGGCAGGGAGCGGCCACGTTCGGTCCCGGGCTCAGCCCCTGGTCAATGCCTCGAGCGCCGGCACCAGCAGCGCGAGGGCGCGCCCGCGATGCGACGCCGCGTCCTTCTCCTCCGCGCTGAGTTCGGCGGAGGTGCGTTCCTCACCTTCCGGCCGGAACACCGGGTCGTATCCGAAGCCGTTGGTGCCGCGCGGCGCGCGTTCGATCGAGCCGCGCCATTCGCCGCGCACCACGGTGACCGCCGCGTCGTTCCCGGCGGGAACCGCCAGCGCGCACGCCGACACGAACGCGGCGCCGCGCCGTTCGTCGGGAACGTCCGCGAGCTGGGCGAGCACGAGCGCGGTGTTCGCCTCGTCGTTGCCGTGCGCGCCGGACCAGCGCGCCGACAGCACACCCGGCATGCCGTTGAGGGCGTCGACCTCGAGCCCGGAGTCGTCGGCGACGCACGGCAGGCCGGTGGCGAGCGCACCGTCGCGGGCCTTCGCCGCGGCGTTCTCCTCGAAGGTCGCGCCGGTCTCCGGGGCCTCCGGGAAGGGCGGAACCTCGTCGAGACCGACCAGCTCGATACCGTCGATCCCGGCGCGATCCAGGACGCGCTGCAGTTCCCGCAGTTTCTTCGCGTTCCGGCTCGCGACGAGCACCTTCACCGTCATGTCAGGCCCCGAACTTCTTCTTCACGGGTTCGACGATCTCCGGCTCGGGAAGCACCCCCGGGTACGGCTGCGCGAGCACCTCACGCTGGATGCGGCACAGTTCCTCGATGCCGGCGAGCGCCGAGTCGAGCAGCCCGTCGAGCGTCGAGCGCGCGAAGGTCGCGCCTTCACCGGTGCCCTGGATCTCGACGAGGGTGCCGGTGTCGGTGGCGATGACGTTCATGTCGACCTCCGCGCGCGAGTCCTCCTCGTACGGCAGGTCGAGGCGGATACGGCCGTCGACGACGCCGACGCTGACCGCCGCGATCTGGCACGAGATGGGCTGCGGATCGGTGAGGCGGCCCGCGGCGCGCAGCCAGGTCACCGCGTCGCACAGCGCGACGTAGGCACCGGTGATCGCGGCGGTGCGGGTGCCGCCGTCGGCCTGCAGGACATCGCAGTCGAGCGCGATGGTGTTCTCCCCGATCGCCGCCAGGTCGATGCAGGCGCGCAACGAGCGGCCGACGAGTCGGCTGATCTCCTGGGTGCGTCCGCCGATCTTGCCCTTCACCGATTCGCGACCGCTGCGGGTGTGGGTGGCAGCCGGCAGCATCGCGTATTCCGCGGTGAGCCAGCCCAGGCCCGATCCCTTGCGCCAGCGCGGCACGCCTTCCTCGACGCTGGCCGTGCACATGACGCGGGTCTGCCCGAATTCGACGAGCACCGAGCCCGCGGGGTGATTGGTGAATCCTCGGGTGATCCGGATGTCGCGGAGCTGATCGTCCGCCCTGCCGTCTTCTCGTGTGGTCACCCGACGAGCGTAGGCGATCGGTCAGATGCGGTAGACGTCCCCGGCGGAGACGGCGTGCACCGGGCCCGAGTACTCCGCTTTCGCTTCGGCGATGACGTCCTCGCGCGACGTCCACGGCGGAATGTGGGTGAGCAGCAGCTCCCCGACCCCGGCCCGCGCGGCGACCTGGCCCGCTTCGGTGCCGGACAGGTGCATGTTCTCCGGTCGTGCCGCGGGGTCGTGGGTCCACGACGCCTCGGCGAGCAGCACGTCGGCGCTGCGCGCGAGGTCGACGACCTCGTCGCACATGCCGGTGTCGCCGGTGTACACGAAGGTGCGGCCGGAGTCGCTGGTGATGCGGAACCCGTATGCCTCGGGCGGATGGTTGACGCGACGGGAGCAAACGGACAGTGCCCCGAAGCGGAAGTCGCCGCCGTCGGTGAGGGCGTGGACGTCGAGGGTGTCCGACACGTCGTCGACCTCGCCGGCGCATTCGGCGGAGGCGACGCCCAGCCGGTGTGCGGCGTCGCCGGGCCCGTACAGCGAGACGCGGCCTTCGGGTCGGTTCGGGGAATAGCGACGCCACACGAGCAGACCGGGGATGTCGAGACAGTGGTCGGCGTGCAGGTGCGAGAGCAGGATGGAGACCTCGCCGGGATCGGCATGCCGCTGGAGTGCGCCGAGGACGCCGGGACCGAAGTCGATCACGAGCGGCGGGGTGTCCGGGGCGGTAAGCAGGTAGCCCGACGCCGGAGAATCGGGCCCGGCGACACTGCCCGAGCAGCCCAGAACGGTCATGCGCATAGAGGTCATGCTGCCACGTCGCACGTCCTCGTTGAAGCAGAGCCCGATTACGACCCGGCAACTCACAGTTACACGAACAATGTGACGTGGAGGTCGGGGAGGTGAACGGATCGTCTACGTCTCCGATCCGGAGGGTCCGCCGCTCCTCAGCGCGGCAGCGTGCCGGGCGGGATCGCTGCCCGGCGGGCCCGGCGGGCGTCGGCGGAGAGGACCCACGCGGCGAGGACACCGCCGATCGCCCCGAACAGATGACCCTGCCAGGACACGTGGGGGTCGCTGGGCAGCACTCCCCACAGCATGCTGCCGTAGACGAGCAGCACGACGACACCGATGACGATCTGTCCGGTGTGCCGAGTGAACCAGCCGCGGACGATCAGGTAGGTCAGCCAGCCGAACACCAGTATCGACGCACCGATGTGGATGTAGCCGGGACCGGCGAACAGCCAGGTTCCCACTCCCCCGACGATCCAGATGATCGCGGTCGCGGCGAGGCCCCGGGCGATCCCCGACAGCAGCACGAGGAATCCGAGGACGAGCAGCGGCACGGTGTTCGCCGACAGGTGCGCCCAGCCGTCGTGCAGCAGCGGCGCGAACAGCACTCCCGACAGGCCGTCGATGGAGCGCGGTGCGATCCCGGCCGCGTCCAGGTCCGCGGAGGTGACGGAGTCGACGCCTTCGATCCCGTAGAGCAGTCCGACGAAGCCACCGATCCACAGGGCGGCACGTTGCCACATCGGCCGGGTCACGGCGCCGGTTCCGGTCGGTTCGGTCATGGGTCCATTGTGCTGTGCGCGGCGGCCGCGCGCCGCGATGCGACGGTCACCGCGCGTCGAACGCGGTGCCGTACACGTCGCGATAGGAGGGGATGCCGGCGAGCCCGGTCGCGCTGAGCAGCGCGTCGACGATCGCCTGTTGCACCACCTCGGCCGCGGCCTCGCACACCGCGGCGAGCACCGGCAGCTCCGACGCGAACGCGTCGGGCAGCAGTCCGGGCGCGGGAAGATCGGCGGTGCCGGTGGACAAGGCGAACAGGGTGTCCCCGTCCAGTGGTGAGTGGGCCGGACGGATCGCGCGGGCCAGGCCGTCGTGCCCGGCGACCGCGACGCGGCGGCACGCGGCCGTGCTCAGCGTCGCGTCGGTCGCGACGACCCCGATCGTGGTGTTCAGGACGGTGCCCTTGGCCCCGAGCAGGCGGCCGGTCTCGAGGTCTGCGGCGGTCGGTGCGGTCAGTCCGAGCGCTGCCGCCCGGCCGGGTCCCAGTCCCCAGGGCAGGCCGGTCTCGGGGTCGACGACGGACCCGACGGGGTTCGCGACGACCAGGGCCGCGACGGTCGCCCCGGCCGCGGCGCCGTCGCCGATGCGGACGCTCGCGGTCCCGACCCCGCCTTTGAGGCTTCCCGCGCGTGCACCGACGCCGGCGCCGACGCAGCCGCGCGGGACGCTCGTCGCTGCGTGCGCGGCCGCGGTCGCGGCGTATCCGCTGTCCGCGGTGGGCCGGGTCGACCAGTCCCCCACCGGCAGGTCGAAGATGACGGCTCCCGGGACGATCGGCACCACGAGCGGTGTCTCGCCGTCGAGGCCCATCACGATGCCGCGACCGTGTTCCTCGAGCCACCGCATCACCCCGTCCGCGGCGGCGAGGCCGTAGGCGCTGCCTCCCGTGAGCAGCACCGCGTCGACGCGTTGCACGGAGTGGCTGGGGTCGAGGAGGTCGGTTTCGCGGGTGCCGGGTCCGCCGCCGCGGACATCCACGGCCCCGACCGCGGCCCGGTCGGCGAGGACGACGGTGCACCCGGTGGCGGCGCCGGAACCGGGCACGCCGGGCGCGGCCACGGTGACGGTGTCGTCGAGGAGGTGGTGGTGTCCGACGCGCAGGCCCGCGATGTCGGCGAGGGAATCGGTGGGGCCCGGTGACAGCGTCGGGCTCACGGCAGCAACGCCTGCACCAGCGAGTCCTGCATCCAGGTCAGCCAGTGATAGACGTCGAGGTGCGGCGCGCGGGGATCGTCCTCGTCGAGGGCGTCGGGGGTGTCGGCGTCGATGCCGAGGGTGGTGCCGAGCGCGAGGCGCACGTCGTTGAGCCCGTACAGCCAGGCTTCGGCCTGCTCGGGGTTGAGCACGACCTTGCCGCCGGTTTCCGGGACGGTCCGCAGGATCACCGCGCCGGCGGCGAGTTTCGCGTCGATGATGTCCGGTTCGTGGAGGCTGCGCAGGGCACCGTTGAGGTCGGCGGCTTCGTCGTCGGGATGCCTGGTGCTGTCGGCGTCGGCCCGGTGGAAATCCGGCAGCAGCCGCGCGAGGGCGGGCACGTCGGGCGGAGTGGAATTACCGGTGCGCAACCCGGTGATCACGGCGAGGTCGTCCTGCGGGGTCTCGGCGGCGCGTTCCTCGAGCATGCCGAGCACCGAGGCGACCAGGGATCGCAGGACCGACGCTTCGTGCGCGTCCATCTCGGACCGCAGTTTCACTCCGCTGAGCGAGTTCTTCCTGCTCCACTGACGCACGTCGCCCGGCTCCTCCTGTCGGTGCTCATTCGTCGCGCTGCATGGTGGCCCACAGGCCCGCCGCATGCAGGCGCTGGACATCGTGCTCCATCTTGTCACGCGACCCACTGGAGACGACCGCTTTGCCCTCGTTGTGCACTTTGAGCATGAGCTCGGTGGCCTTGGCCTTGCTGTACCCGAAGAGCTTCTGGAAGATGAACGTGACGTAGTGCATCAGGTTGACCGGATCGTCCCAGACCACGGTGACCCAGGGCCGATCCACCGCCTCGATTTCCTCGACGATCTCGGCTTCCGCCGGCATCGCCTGACCTGCCGCCATCACCGGGACGTCGAACGGTTTTGTCGTGGAACACGGCGCCATGTTTCCAGGGTACGGCGTTCCCGCGCGGTGAAAAACCCGCCTCGGCATCCGCAATCTAAGGTGATCGGGTGGCTGCAGACCGTATCGACTCCAACACCACTGGCCCCGTGAGCACCGCGCTGTTCACCGACATGTACGAGCTGACGATGCTCGAGGCCGCGCTCGCGGACGGTACCGGGCATCGGCCGTGCGCGTTCGAGGTGTTCGCGCGGCGACTGCCCGCGGGCCGTCGGTACGGTGTCGTCGCCGGGACGGCCCGTCTGCTCGACGCCCTCGCCTCCTTCCGGTTCGGTGACGCCGAGCTCGACGTCGTCTCCCGGTTCCTGTCGCCGTCGACGGTCGAGTGGCTGCGCGCCTACCGCTTCTCCGGAGACATCGACGGTTACGCGGAGGGTGACTTCTACTTCCCCGGCTCGCCGATCCTGTCGGTGCGCGGCTCGTTCGCCGAGTGCGTGCTCCTCGAAACCCTGGCCCTGTCGATCCTCAATCACGACAGCGCGATCGCGTCGGCTGCGGCCCGCATGGTCAGCGCCGCGGACGGGCGCACCATGATCGAGATGGGCTCGCGCCGCACCCACGAGGAGTCCGCGGTCGCCGCGGCACGCGCCGCCTACCTGGCCGGGTTCGACTCGACGTCGAACCTGGAAGCGGCACGGCGCTACGGGATTCCGGCCGCGGGCACCGCGGCGCACGCGTTCACGCTGTTGCACACGACGACGGCCGGCCGCAACGAGGAGTCCGCGTTCCGCAGCCAGATCGAATCGCTCGGCGTCGACACCACGCTGCTCGTCGACACCTACGACATCACGGCGGCGGTGCGCACCGCGGTCGAGGTCGCCGGTCCGCAGCTCGGCGGGGTCCGCATCGACTCCGGTGATCTCGGTGTGCTGGCCCGGCAGGTCCGCGAGCAGCTCGATTCGCTGGGTGCGACCGGCACGAAGATCGTCATGTCCGGTGACCTCGACGAGTACGCGATCGCGGGACTGCGCGCCGAACCGTGCGACGTGTACGGCGTCGGGACGTCGGTGGTGACCGGTTCCGGCGCCCCGACCGCGGGCATGGTCTACAAGCTGGTCGAGGTCGACGGCATCCCCGTCGAGAAGCGCAGCGCGCACAAGCAGTCGCGGGGCGGCGCCAAGCGCGCGGTGCGGTTCGCGCGGCCGACGGGCACCCTCACCGAGGAAGTGATCTACTCGGCGCACCTGCCGGCACCGACCGGTGAGGGCACCGCGCGCGAGCTGATGGTGCCGCTGGTGCGCGGTGGCGAACTCGTCGAAGGGCTTCCTACCCTGGAAGAGAGCCGGGCGTTCCTGGCGGCCGGCTTGGTGAGCCTGCCGTGGGAAGGCCTGATGTTGTCCGAGGGCGACCCGGCAGTTCCCACCCGTTTCGTCGGTCAGGGGTGAGGACGATGACACGCGCTCTGATCATCGTCGACGTACAGAACGACTTCTGCGAGGGCGGTGCGCTCGCGGTCGCGGGCGGTGCCGCGGTCGCGGCGGACATCAGCAACTACGTTGCCGAGAACTCCGGCCTCTACGCCCACGTGGTTGCGACCCGCGACCATCACGTCGATCCGGGCGACCATTTCTCCGAGGAACCCGATTTCGTCGATTCGTGGCCGCCGCACTGCCGGGTCGGGACGGCAGGCGCCGAGTTCCACCCGAACCTGGACCTCACGCGGGTCGAGGCTGTGTTCTCCAAGGGTGCGTTCGAGGCCGCCTATTCGGGGTTCGAGGGCACCGGTGAGGTCGGCGAGTCGCTCGCCGACTGGCTGCGCGAGAGCGGGGTCACCGCGGTCGACGTGGTGGGCATCGCCACCGATCACTGTGTGCGCGCGACCGCACTCGATGCCGTCGAAGCCGGTTTCACCACCCGCGTCCTGTTGCGCTACACCGCGGGTGTGTCCGATGTGACGGTCGAGGCGGCGTTGGAGCGGCTGCGCGCGGCGGGCGTTGAACTGGTCGGTCAGGTCGGCGCACGAACCTGACGGTGGGGACCGATACCCTGACCCGGTGCCCGAACTCCCCGACGTCCCCGAACTCCTCCGGACCGCGGTACACGCGTTGGGGGGCACGGAGCGGCGCAACCAGCTGACGATGGCGTCGGCGGTCGCGCACTGCCTCGACACCGGGGAGCACCTGGCCGTGCAGGCCGGCACCGGTACCGGTAAGTCGCTGGCCTACCTGGTGCCGAGCATCCGCTATGCCGTGCGCACCGGGCGCACGGTGATCGTCTCGACGGCGACGATCGCGCTGCAGCGGCAACTGGTGGACCGCGACCTGCCGCGCCTGGCCGACGCCCTGCACGAGTCGCTCGGGCGGCGCCCGCGCTTCGCGATCCTCAAGGGTCGCGGAAACTACCTGTGCCTCAACAAGATCCACACCGGGCTGGCCGAGGAGCCGCCGGTCGGCGAGCAACTGTTCGACGCGTTCGCGCTCTCCCGGATCGGCCGGGAGGTGCGGCGCGTCACCGAATGGTCGTCGAGCACCGAGACCGGCGACCGCGACGACCTGACCCCGGGCGTGTCCGATCAGGCGTGGCGGCAGGTCAGCGTCACCGCCCGCGAATGCCTCGGCAAGGCACGGTGTCCCGTCGGCGAGGACTGCTTCGCGGAGATCGCGCGCGCCGAGGCCTCCCAGGTCGACATCGTCGTCACCAACCACGCGCTGCTCGCGATCGACGCGATCACCGGCATCGCGATCCTGCCCGAGCACGATGCGGTGATCATCGACGAGGCACACGAACTCGTCGACCGGGTGACCGGGGTCGCGACCGCGGAACTGTCCGGCGGCACGATCTCCGCGGCCGCGCGCCGCTGCACCAAGCTCGCCGAGGACGAGGACGTCGACAAGCTCGAGAGCGCCGCCGAGAACTGGGAGATGCTGCTCGAGGAACTTCCGCCCGGCCGGTGGGACGTGTTGCCGGACGGGGCCGCCGCCGCGCTCGCGGCGGTGCGGGACGCCGCGTGGTCGCTGCGCACGGCCGTCGGTCCGGCCAAGCCGGGCATGGACGCCGAGGCCGCCGCGGCACGCACCCAGGCGGTCGCCGAGGTCGACGAGGTGCACGACGGCGCGGTGCGCGTGCTCACCGCGTTCGACGAACCGGACCCGGCGAAACGGCACGACGTGGTGTGGCTGGCCGCCGACGAGTTCCGCGGTGCGGTGCGCCGCACGGTGCGGATGGCTCCGCTGTCCGTCGGCGGGCTGCTGCGGTCCCGGTTGTTCGGTGAGGCGACGGTCGTGCTCACCTCGGCGACGTTGACGGTCGGCGGCTCGTTCGACGGCCTGGCCGTGAACTGGGGACTGCCCGCGCAGGCGCCGACGCGCAGCGACACCGGCGCGGCCTCCGGCATCGAACCCCCGTCCGACGACGGCGACCTGAAGTGGAACGCCCTGGACGTCGGGTCGCCGTTCGACCACGCCAAGGCCGGCATCATGTACATCGCCAAGCACCTGCCGACCCCGGGACGCGACGGCCTGTCCCCCGCCTACCTCGACGAGATCACCGAGCTGATCACCGCGGCCGGTGGCCGCACGCTCGGGTTGTTCTCGTCGATGCGCGCGGCGAAGGCCGCCACCGAGGCGGTGCGGGAGCGGCTCGCCACCCCGGTGCTGTGCCAGGGCGACGACGCGACCGGTGCCCTCGTCGAACGGTTCGCGGCCGACGAGGCGACATCGCTGTTCGGCACGCTGTCGCTGTGGCAGGGCGTCGACGTGCCGGGGCCGTCCCTGTCGCTGGTGATCATCGACCGCATCCCGTTTCCGCGGCCCGACGACCCGCTGCTCGTGGCGCGGCAGCGCGCCGTCGAATCCCGCGGCGGCAACGGGTTTCTCGCGGTCGCCGGGAACCACGCGGCGCTGCTGCTCGCCCAGGGCGTCGGCCGGCTGCTGCGCAGCACCAGCGACCGCGGGGTCGTCGCAGTCCTCGATCCGCGGCTCGCGACGGCCCGCTACGGCGGTTACCTGCGGGCGTCGCTGCCGTCGTTCTGGGAGACCACCGACCCGGAGATCGTGCGCAAGGCCCTGACCCGGCTCCGGGACTGACCGCATCGGGTCGGCCTGCCGGTGCCGGGCCGCACCCGGCCTACGGCAGCACGACCAGCCCGAGTTCGGCGGGCGTGGCGAGCAGTTCGTGCTGCGGCAGCACCCGCACGGTGTATCCGACGGCGCCGGCGAGCGGCAGCGCGACCTCCGCCTCGAAGACGTCGCCGGCACCGTCGGTGCCGCTGTGCCGCATCGGCGTGGTCGTGATGTCGCTGAGGGTGTCGTCGACACCCACCCGGCCGATCACCACCTGCACCAGCACGTCCGCGGGGTTCAGCCCGCCGAGGTGCACGTGCGCGGTGAGCGACAGCCGCGCGCCGATCTCGGCGCTGTCGGGCAGCCCGTCGCTGTCGACCTGTGCGACCCGCACCGACGGCCACGCCGCCTCGATCCGGTGCCGGTAGTCCGCCAGCGCCTTCGCGCCGGTGAACCCGTCGGCGACGACCGCGCGGGCCGCCTCGGCGGCCGGGGCGTAGTACTGCACCGCGTAGTCGCGGACCATTCGCGACGCGAGCACCTTCGGCCCGAGGTTCTCGAGGGTGTGGCGCACCATCGCGATCCAGCGGGTCGGCACCCCGTCGGTGTCCCGGTCGTAGAACCGCGGCAGCACGGACCGTTCGAGCAGCTCGTACAGGGCGCTGGCCTCGAGGTCGTCGCGCCGGTGTTCGTCGACGACCCCGTCTGCGGTCGGGATGGCCCAGCCGTTCTCCCCGTCGTACATCTCGTCCCACCAGCCGTCGAGGATGGACAGGTTGAGGCCGCCGTTGAGCGCGGACTTCATCCCGGAGGTGCCGCACGCCTCGAGCGGACGCAGCGGGTTGTTGAGCCACACGTCGCAGCCCCAGTAGAGGAAGCGGGCCATCGACATGTCGTAGTCGGGCAGGAACACGATGCGGTGCCGCACGTCGTGCCGGTCCGCGAACCGCACGACCTGCTGGATCAGCGCCTTGCCGCCGTCGTCGGCGGGATGGCTCTTGCCGGCGACGACGAGTTGCAGGGGCCGGTCCTCGTCGAGGAGCAGCGACCGCAGCCGGTTCTCGTCGCGCAGCATGAGCGTGAGCCGCTTGTAGGTCGGCACGCGCCGCGCGAAGCCCACGGTGAGCACGTTCGGGTCGAACACTTCGTCGACCCAGCCGAGTTCGGCGGCGGTGGCGCCGCGTTCGATCCAGGACGCGCGCAGCCGTCGCCGCACCTCCGCGACGAGCTGCCCGCGCAGCGTGTTGCGGGTGTCCCACAGTTCCTGCGACGGAACGGTCTGCAGCAGTTCCCAGCCGCGGGCCTCCTCGACCCGGTCGGGACCGGCGAGCCGGTTCGCCAGGGCGATCCATTCGCGGGCGGCCCAGGTGGGGGCGTGCACACCGTTGGTGACCGAGCCGATCGGCACCTCGTCGGCGTCGAAGCCGGGCCACAGCCCGTCGAACATGCCGCGGCTGACGCGGCCGTGCAGCGCGGAGACGCCGTTGCTGCGCTGACCGAGCCGCAGACCCAGGTGCGCCATGTTGAACACGTGCGGGTCGGATTCACGGCCGAGCGCGAGGATCCGGTCGACGGTCAGGCCGGGCAGCAGCGACGACTCGTTCTCCCCGTTCGGTCCGGAGAAGTAGTGCCGCACCAGGTCGATCGGGAACCGGTCGATGCCGGCGGGGACCGGGGTGTGGGTGGTGAAGACGGTTCCGGCGCGCACGGCCGAGAGTGCTTCGTCGAAGTCGAGGCCCGTGGTGGTGACCAGTTCGCGGATGCGCTCGGCGCCCGAGAAACCGGCGTGGCCCTCGTTCATATGGAAGACCTCGGGGTCGGGCAGCCCGTGGATGCGGGTGTAGGCGCGCACGGCCCGCACGCCGCCGATGCCGGCGAGGATCTCCTGCTTGATGCGGTGGTCCTGGTCGCCGCCGTAGAGGCGGTCGGTGACACCGCGCAGTTCCTCGTCGTTGGCGGCGATGTCGGAGTCGAGCAGCAGCAGCGGCACCCGCCCGATCTGTGCGATCCACACGCGCGCGGCCAGCTCGCGGTTCCCGGGCACGGTGACGGTGACCAGTGCGGGACTGCCGTCGGATTCGGTGAGCAGCCGCAGCGGCAGACCCTGCGGGTCGTAGGCCGGGTAGTGCTCGCTCTGCCAGCCGTCGGCGGTCAGGGACTGCCGGAAGTAGCCGGAGCGGTACAGCAGTCCGATACCGACGAGCGGCAGCCCGAGGTCGGAGGCCGCCTTGAGGTGGTCACCGGCGAGAATGCCGAGGCCACCGGAATAGTTGGGCAGGACCTCGCTGACACCGAATTCCATGGAGAAGTAGGCGATCCCCGTCGGCATGTCCTTGCCGCGGGCCTGCTGTTGCTGGTACCAGCGCGGCCGGGCCAGGTACTCGTCGAGGTCCGCGGCGGCGGCATCGAGCCGCTGCACGAAGTCGGGGTCGGCGGCGAGTTCGTCGAGCCGCGACGGCGGCACCTCGCCGAGCAGCCGGACCGGGTCGTGCCCCACGAGTTCCCACAGGGCCGGGTCGACGGTGGCGAACAGGTCCTGGGTCGGCGGATGCCAGGACCACCGCAGGTTGGCGGACAGTCTTTCGAGCGCGGCCAGCCGCTCAGGAAGGTGGGCTCGTACGGTGAACCGACGCAAGGCTTTCACCCCGCGAAGACTACCGAGTTTCCGGCGTTTCGCGAGGCAACGGGCTGTGACGTCCGTCCGGGTGCCGAACCGCCGCCGGGCGGGCCGGTGAGCGCCCCGCGGATTCCCGCGCGGGACAGGCAAACCGGCCGCATGGTCGGCCCTGAATCCGCACCTCGATTACGGTTGAGTGCGAACCCACCGCGCGGTTCGCGTCCGGTTCCCCACCGGCCCGACACGGAACGGAGTACATGTGACAGGTCGTCTCGCCATCGACGACGTCCAGCCCCAGATCGCGGGTGGACGCTATCCGGTCAAGGCCGTCGTCGGCGAAGTCGTGCCGGTGTCCGCGGTGGTGTGGCGGGAGGGGCACGACGCGGTCGCCGCGACACTCGCCGTGCGCGGACCGGGGACCGATCCGGAGACCGAGGGCAGGCTCGTCCGCATCCCGATGGTGCCCGGGACGATGCCCGACACCTTCCACGCGACGTTCACCCCGACCAGCCCGGGTACGTGGAACTACCGCGTGGAGGCGTGGAGCGATCCGGTGACGACCTGGCGGCACGCGGTGGATGCGAAGATCTCCGCCGGTCAGGGCGCCGAGGACCTCGCGAACGACCTCGAGATCGGCGCCGCGTTGTTCGAGAAGGCCGCGAAGACGGTGCCGCGCGGCAACCGGCCCACGCTGCTCGCCGTCGCCGCGGCGCTCCGGTCGCCGCGGGCGCTCGCGGAACGGGTGGCGCCGGCCTTCGCCGCCGACATCACCGAGATCCTGCGCGCGCATCCGCTGCGCGAGCTGGTCACCCGCGGGCGGGCGTACACCGCGCTCGCGGACCGCCGACGCGCCCTGTTCGGCTCCTGGTACGAGTTCTTCCCGCGGTCGACGGGCGGCTGGAACGAGGACGGCACCCCGCGGCACGGCACGTTCGCGACCGCCGCCGCGGATCTGCCGCGGATCGCGGCGATGGGCTTCGACGTGGTGTATCTGCCTCCGATCCATCCGATCGGCAAGATCAACCGCAAGGGACCGAACAACAGCCTCGTCGCCGGCCCCGGGGACGTGGGTTCGCCGTGGGCCATCGGATCCGACGAGGGTGGCCACGACGCGATCCACCCGGAACTGGGCACCGATCGGGACTTCCGCGACTTCGTCTCCCGCGCAGCCGAACTCGGCCTCGAAGTGGCATTGGACCTGGCTTTGCAGTGCGCGCCCGACCATCCGTGGGCGGCGGAGCATCCCGAGTGGTTCACGGTGCTGCCGGACGGCACCATCGCCTACGCGGAGAACCCGCCGAAGAAGTACCAGGATATCTATCCGGTCAACTTCGACAACGACCGCGACGGCATCTATGCGGAGGTGCTGCGCGTGGTGCGGCACTGGGTCGACCGCGGGGTGAAGATCTTCCGGGTCGACAACCCGCACACCAAGCCCCCGGACTTCTGGGAATGGCTGATCGCCGAGGTCAAGCGCACCGATCCCGACGTACTGTTCCTGTCCGAGGCATTCACCCGGCCCGCCCGCATGTACGGGCTGGCCCGCCGCGGATTCACCCAGTCCTACACGTACTTCACGTGGCGGGAAACCAAGTGGGAACTCACCGAGTTCGGGCAGGAACTGGCCGCGAAGGCGGACGAGGCCCGGCCGAACCTGTTCGTGAACACCCCGGACATCCTGCACGAGACGCTGCAGCGCGGCGGCCCCGGCATGTTCGCGCTGCGCGCGGCTCTGGCCGCGACCCTCGCCCCGACGTGGGGGATGTACTCCGGGTACGAGCTGTACGAGCACGTCGCGCTGCGACCGGGCAGCGAGGAGTACCTGGATTCGGAGAAGTACCAGCTGCGGCCCCGACGGTTCGAGGAGGCACGCCGCCGCGGTGAATCGCTGGAACCGTGGATCGCGGCGCTGAACCGGATCCGCCGAGCGCATCCGGCGCTGCAGCAGCTGCGCAACATTCATTTCCACCACATCGACAACGACGCGCTGATCGCCTACTCGAAGTTCGATCCGACGACGGGAGACGCGGTGCTCACCGTCGTCAACCTCGATCCGTACGCCGCCGAACAGGGCACTCTGTGGCTGGACATGCCGGCGATCGGACGGGACTGGCACGAACACCTCACCGTCCACGACGAGGTCAGCGGGGAGGAATACCACTGGGGCCAGGCGAATTTCGTTCGACTCGAGCCGTGGCGGGCCGTCGCCCACATTCTCGTGTTGCCCCCGATCGGGGTGCCTGCGCGCACCACCCTCGCCTACAGGAGGTAGCCGTGACCCCGGAGAAAGGTTCCACCCCGAACCGAGCGGACTCCCCCGCCGTCTCGACCCGCCGGCACGCGCCGGCACCCGATGATCTGGCGCGCCTCGCCGCCGGTGAACATCACGACCCGCATTCGATTCTCGGGGCGCACCCGCACGCGGAGGGCACCTTGATCCGCACGCTGCGTCCCGGCGCGGAGAAGGTCGCGGTCCGCATCGGCGGCGTCGACCACCCGCTCGAGCCGGTCGGGTCCGACGTGTTCAGCGCGCTAGTTCCGGTGCACGATCCGGCCGACTACCGGCTGGTGGTGACCTATCCGTTCGACCACACCGTCGTCGTCGCCGACGGTTACCGGTTCCTCCCGACGCTCGGCGAACTCGATCTGCACCTGTTCGCGGAGGGCCGCCACGAACGGCTGTGGGAGATCCTCGGCGCGCACCCCCGCTCGTACGACACCCCGGACGGCACGGTCACCGGCACGTCGTTCGCGGTGTGGGCGCCCGCGGCGCGCGGGGTGACGGTGACCGGCGACTTCGACATGTGGGGCGGACGGACCGCACCGATGCGGGTGCTCGGGTCGAGCGGCGTGTGGGAACTGTTCGTCCCCGACGTCCACCCCGGCGCTCTGTACAAGTTCCGGGTGCACGGTCGCGACGGCTCGGTGCGCGAGAAGGCGGATCCGATGGCCTACGCGGCCGAGGTCCCGCCCGCGACCGCGTCGGTGGTGACGACGTCGCGGCACACCTGGCAAGACGACGAGTGGCTCGAAGCGCGGGCAGGCTCCCAGCCGTGGCAGGAACCGATGAGCGTCTACGAGGTGCATCTCGGATCCTGGCGGCCGGGCCTGGGCTACCTCGAACTGGCCGACCAGCTCGCCGAGTACGTGACCGAGACCGGGTTCACCCACGTCGAGCTGCTGCCCGTCGCCGAGCATCCCTTCGGTGGCTCCTGGGGTTACCAGGTCACGTCGTACTACGCCCCGACCTCCCGGTTCGGCACGCCGGACGAGTTCCGCGAGTTCGTCGACCGGCTGCACCGGGCCGGGATCGGCGTGATCATGGACTGGGTTCCCGCCCATTTCCCGAAGGACGACTGGGCGCTCGCCCGGTTCGACGGGAGCCCGCTGTACGAGCATCCCGATCCCACGCGCGGCGAGCAGCTCGACTGGGGCACCTACGTGTTCGACTACGGCCGGCGCGAGGTCCGCAACTTCCTGGTGGCCAATGCCCTCTACTGGGTCGAGGAGTTCCACATCGACGGCCTGCGGGTCGACGCGGTCGCGTCGATGCTGTATCTGGACTACTCGCGGCCGCACGGCGGCTGGACCCCGAACATCCACGGCGGTCGCGAGAATCTGGAGGCGGTGGCATTCCTGCAGGAACTCAACGGCACCGTGCACAAGCTGCATCCGGGTGTGGTCACCATCGCCGAGGAGTCCACGGCGTGGCCCGGGGTGACGCGCCCGACCAACGTGGGCGGGCTCGGGTTCGACATGAAGTGGAACATGGGCTGGATGCACGACACGCTCGGCTTCGTCTCCCGCGATCCCGTGCACCGCACCTACCACCATCACGAGATCACCTTCTCGCTGATGTACGCGTGGAGCGAGAACTTCATGCTGCCGATCAGCCACGACGAGGTCGTACACGGCAAGGGCACGCTGTGGACCCGGCTACCCGGCGACGACTTCACGAAGGCAGCGGGACTGCGCACCCTGCTGGCGTACATGTGGGCGCACCCAGGCAAGCAGTTGCTGTTCATGGGACAGGAATTCGGACAGGTCGCGGAGTGGTCGGAGGAACGGGGCCTGGACTGGTGGCAGCTCGACGACGAACACACCGGTGCCCTGCACGGCGGGATCCGGCAACTGGTCGGCGACCTCAACCGCACCTATCGCGACCATCCCGCGCTGTGGACGCTGGACACCTCCCCCGGCGGGTACTCGTGGATCGACGCGAACGACGCGGTGAACAACGTGCTCAGTTTCCTCCGGTACGGCAGCGACGGCTCGATCGTCGCGTGCCTGTACAACTTTTCCGGGAGCACTCACGCCGACTATCGTGTCGGATTACCCGAAACGGGTCGGTGGGTGGAAATCCTCAACACGGATGCGACCGCCTACTGCGGCAACGGGACCGGAAATCTCGGTGCCGTGACGGCGACGGCGCACTCCTGGCACGGGCGCCCGGCATCGGCTCGGGTGACCCTGCCCGCCCACGGTGCGATCTGGCTGGCACTGCACCGGTGACCGCGGTCCTCCGACGACAGGAGCGATCGTGACAAGGACGGGCTGGGCTGCGCGGTTGGCGCTCGG
This sequence comes from Rhodococcus sp. NPDC003383, assembly GCF_053589115.1. NCBI lineage: Bacteria > Bacillati > Actinomycetota > Actinomycetes > Mycobacteriales > Nocardiaceae > Rhodococcus > Rhodococcus sp. NPDC003383. Next base: position 128,326 of record NZ_JBSFRG010000014.1, read on the forward strand.
AGCGCTGGCGACTGCCCTGCTGGCGGGGTGTGCGGGCAAGGTCGAGGGCACTGCCGTCTCGATCTACGACAACCCCTTCACCGTCGCCGGTCTGCCCGTGTCGTCCGGCCCGTCCGGTCCCCGAGGTGGGGTTCCGGACGCGGAGGTCACCATCGTGAACGGCGACGGCGGCGAGGTCGACGCCCTGGTGGGCAACGCGATCACCGACATCGAGGCGTACTGGGAACCCACCTTCGGGTCGATCGCGAAGGGGTCGTTCGAACCCGTCTCGACGCTGCTGTCCTGGGATCCGTCCGAACGCCGCGGACCCGATTTCTGTGGCGAATCCACCTTCGACTTCATCAATGCCGCGTACTGCGCCGGCGACGACGTGATCGGCTGGGACCGGGAGTTCCTGCTGCCCGAACTGATCGACACGTTCGGTCCGATGTCGGTGGTGATGGTGCTGGCCCACGAGTACGGGCACGCCATCCAGTACAAGTCCGGCATCGTCTCCGACGACGACCCGGGCATCGTGTTCGAGCAGCAGGCGGACTGTTTCGCCGGCGCGTTCATCCGCCACGTCGCCGAGGGCAACGCGGAGCACTTCCAGCTCAACACCTCGGACGGGCTCAACTCGGTGCTCGCGTCGATGGTGCTGTTCCGCGACATCGATCCCAACGATCCCGATGCCGTTCACGGTTCGGCGTTCGAGCGCGTCACCGCCATGCAGATCGGGTTCTCCGACGGCGCCCGCTCCTGCACCCGCATCGACGCCGCCGAGATCGAGTCCCGCCGCGCCGATCTTCCGCAGTTCTTCGACAGCAGCGACGACGGGGAGCTTCCCGTCACCGCCGACTCCGTCCAGCAGATTCTGCGCTCGTTCGACCACGTGTTCGATTTGTCGTCGCCGCCCGAGCTGGATCTGTCCGGTTCCGATCTCGGCTGCCCCGACGCGAAGGCGACCGCACCGGTGTCCTACTGCCCGGCGACGAACACGATCGGCGTCGATCTGGAGGAGCTCGCCGAACGCGGGGCTGCTCCCGAATCCGGGTCGGGTCCGTTCGAGGCGGACGTCCGCGGCGACTACAACGCCTATGTGCTGCTCGCCTCGCGATACGCGCTCGCAGTGCAGCGGGAGGCCGGGGCATCGTTGACCGACCCGCAGACCGCGCTGCGGACGGCGTGCCTGGCCGGCGCGATCAGCGCTGCGCTGAGCCCGACGAACACCGACCTGACGAACAACCCGGACGAGGACCTGGTGTGGTTGTCACCCGGGGATCTCGACGAGGCCGTGTCCGGTCTGCTCAGCGACGGTCTCGCCGCGAGCGACGTCAACGGCAACACCATTCCCAGCGGCTTCGCGCGCGTCGACGCCTTCCGCACCGGTGTGCTCCGGGGTGAGGCGGGCTGCACCGGCCGCTACCACTGACGGCAGTGACAACAGGCGAACGGCCTGGCCACGGCAGTGCCGTAGCCAGGCCGTTCGCCTGAGTGCCGGTGTTCAGTACAGCGCGGACGCCAGCTTCCGTCGCGCGGCGACGACGAACGGCTCGGCGGGATCGAAGAGCTCGAACAGCTCCAGCAGCCGGGTGCGCGCGGCCGTCTTCTCGTCCCCGGCGCTGCGGGCGACGAATGCGATCAGCCGGGCGAAGGCCTTCTCCGGGTCCTGCGCGAACAGCTCGGCGTCGGCGGCGGCGAGCTGGGCGTCCAGGTCGGCCGGCGCGGCGTCGGCACGCTCGATCGCGTCGGCGGGCACCTCCTGGGCGCGCGCGAGGAACCGCACCTGGCGCACCGCGGCGAGCGCCTCGGTGTTGTTGGGCTCGGAGTTGAGGATCAGGTTGTAGGCGGCTTCGGCACCGGCCAGGTCGCCGGCGTCGAGCGCCTGCTCCGCCGCGACGAACCGCGGGTCGGGCGGGGTCTCCTGCGGTTCGCCCGTCGGCGGACCCGACAGCTTCCCGGCAACCGCGTTCTGGATCGCGCCGATCCATTCACGCAGCGCCGACTCGGGCTGCACCCCCTGGAAGTCGGCGAGCGGCTGGCCGGCGGCGATCGCGACGACCGTCGGCACCGATTGGACGCCGAACGCCTGGGCGATGCGCGGGTTGGCGTCGACGTCCACCTTCGCGAGCACCCAGGTGCCGCCGCCCTCGTGCGCGAGCTTCTCGAGGACCGGGGACAGCTGCTTGCACGGCTGGCACCAGGTCGCCCACAGATCCACGATGACCGGGACCTGCATGGAACGCTGCAGCACCTCGGCCTCGAACGTGGCCTCGGTGACGTCGATGACGGGCGCGAGCCCACCGGGGGCGGCGCCGTCGCCGGACGGGGGCGGGGGTGGGGGCGCGGACGCCCTTTCCTTCAGCGGTGCGAGATCCACCGCGCCGGAGATCGCCGCTGCTGCCGCGGCGGAACGTGCTGGACGGGAACCGGGTCGAGTCACGCCGTCCAGTCTGTCACGTTTCGGGGGTAGCTCGCCGCCCGGTCAGGACAGTGCGGGTTCGGTTTCGCGCGCCGCGGAATCGGAAAGCTCGCCGAGGCGGCCTGTGCGCACCGCCCAGCGCTCGAAGACGACGGTGCCGAACGGCGGGACACTCGAGACCAGCGCGAGGAAGGTCGTCTTCAGGTCCCACTTGAGCGACCACGCGGTTGCGAGCGCGACGACGACGAACAGCATGAATCCGGCGACCCCGTGCACCATGCCCGGAATGCGGATGGCCTCCTCGTGTCCGAGCACCCACTTGAAGAACATCGCGATCAGCAGGGCCAGCCAGGTGATCGCTTCCCAGATCGCTACGAGCCGGAATCGCTTCGCGGGGGTGGACAGGTCGAGGAGGTTCGTCATGGTCGCCATTGTGCCCGAGTCCTACGACGACCCGTCGTTGCCGTGAGAGACGTCACCGTCCCGCCGCGGTGCGCCGGGGACGGTGACGGGTGTAAAGGCCACTGCACCTGTAGAGGACGCTGCACCGGCCGGCGCATCCCCCGTGGGCGAGAAACAGGTACCTCACGCGGGTCATTCGACCGGTGCGGGACCTTTCGCCCCACGCGACCATATGTCCTGCCAATGAGCTGCCACCCATCGCGAATTCCGGGTTCTCCACTGCTCCGACACCGCTCGCCGACGCACTCCGGACCGGCCCTCGCATGACCGCACGGAAGGGACTTGCACCGATGACGACGATCGCGACGACCGGCCGGCCCCTGGAGCCCCACGATGTGGGCGGCGGTGGCGCGCAGGAGGGGCCAGCAGTCCATCACCGGCCGACACTCGTGCATCGGCGGCATTTCCCGGGTACCAGCGTGCAGGCGCGACTCCTGTCCCGATCGGTCCGGATGACCCTGCGCCCCGTGCTGTCACTGTGGGCGCGCGCGTCCGCACTGCCGTGGCCTGCCGACTTGATCGACTCGGTGGGAAATCTGTTGCCGCCGATCGACGGCACCCGATGCCGGCCCGCGCAGCTCCCGAACTGCGAGGGACTCTGGGTCGAAGCCCCCGACGTCGGTTCCGACCGCGTCGTCCTCTACTTGCACGGCGGCGCTTTCCTGTGCTGCGGAGTCCGCACCCACCGGCGGCTCGTCTCGCGAATTTCCGCCGAGGCGCAGGCGCCCGTGCTGATGGTCGACTACCGCATGCTGCCAGCCCACTCGATCGACGACGCGATCGACGACAGCGTCGACGGTTACCGCGCGCTGCTGGCCGCGGGCTGGCGTCCCGAGCAGATCGTGATCGCAGGCGACTCCGCGGGAGGCTACCTGTCGTTCATGGTGCCGCTGCGCCTCCGCGACGAGGGTCTCCCCGCGCCGGCCGCGGTCGTGGCACTGTCGCCGCTCACGGAGTTGGATCCGGGTCGCAAGCTGGCTCACCCCAACGCGGATCGATGCGCGCTCCTGCCGGTCAGCGCCGCGGCGGAACTCTTCAGGCTGGCCCGGAACATCGAGGCACGGAAAGCCACGGACCCGGGCGCGCAGGCCCGGATGTGCCCGGTGGATCACGATCTTCGCGGCATGCCCCGCACGCTGATCCAGGTGGGTTCGGACGAACTGTTGCTGCCGGATGCCGAAGTGATGGCAGAGCGGCTGGCCGAGGCCGGCAGCGAATGCGACCTGCAGATCTGGGAGCAGCAACTGCACGGGTTCCAGTCGGCGGCAGATCTCCTGCCCGAGTCCAGGCGCGCGATCACCGAAATCGGCCTGTTCATCCGGCATGCGGTCCCGGACGGACAGTTCGACGCGGGGCGTCCGGGTGACTCCTTCGATTCGTGACCGCGAGGCAGTGCGGGCAGCGCAGCGCCCGCGTGTCGGATGACAGGTCGCCCGGGACGCGTGGTCTCAGGCCCGGCGAGCGGCGAGACCGGTACTCATTGCTCGCCCCTGGGCGGCAGCCAGTCGAGGACGGTCCGCATCGCGTTACCGAAATAGTCCGGTGCGGTGATCGGCCAGTCGTGGCCTCCCGCGACCGTGAAGACCGGTGGTCTGCCCAGGGAATCCCGGAGCGCTTCGAGACGTGCACGCGTGATCAAGCGGTCGCCGCGGCTCCACACCAGTGACACCGGCAGGGGTCGTGCGGCGATCCGGTTCAGCTCGGGTACCAGGTACCCGCCCGAAGTGAGCGGAGCGCTGGGCCGGATCGGCCGGGGATCTCGGACGCTGTTGCAGATGGTGGCCGTGTGACGTGGCAGGACGGTCGTGGCACGCATCCGGAGCGGCAGGGACTTCCTGTCACCGACCTGGGACCCGGCACTCCTGATCTCCGGCCACGGCCCTCCGCCCACCGAGTTCACCAGGACGAGGCGTGCAACGCGATCCGGATCCGCGTCGGCGGTCTGGATGGCGATCGCTCCCCCGAACGAGTGCCCGACGAGAGTCACGGGACCGAGATCGGCGGCGCCCAGGAACCGACCGAGCCAGGCAGAGCAGTCCCGCAACGTCCGTCGATCGAGTGGACGGCCCGCCACTCCAGCGAAGCCCGGTATCAGCGGGGCGTAGACACGGAAACGGCGGGCAAGCCGTTCGAGGGCGTGACGGTACGTCAAAGGTGTCGATCCCCCACCCGGAACGAAGACCAAGGGAGATCCTTGTCCGAGCACGCCACACACCCCCGTCCCGGCGTCGAGTCGAACAGTTGTCCAGGGCATCGCCGCAGGGTGATCGGCGGCTGGGGTGATCGGCGAGAGGTGTCGGTGCTGCATCGGGTCGGCCTTCGATCGAAACGGTGAGGCGAGTCACACGATGCCGTCACCGCCGCGCGGAAGCGACGGCCGAAATACCTGGAGACATACCTGTATCTGCAGGTTCCCGGTGCCTAGTCGTGCGACTGCTCCGCAACCCAGGCCGCGACCTGTGCCCGGGAGGTGAATCCGAGTTTGGCCAGGATGTGCTCCACGTGACCCTGTGCGGTGCGCGGGGAGATCACCAGGCGACGGGCGATGGCCTGATTCGTCAGGCCTTCCCCGATGAGGTCCGCGACCTGGCGTTCCCTCTTGGTCAATCGCGCCGGCGCATCGGTTCTCGACGGGGAGGCGGCCGGTGGTCGCTCGTGGAGGGCGTAGGCGATGGCCGCGTCGAACCCGAGTTGCTCCCCTTCCCGATGGGCGGCCTCGAAGGCCCTGTCGCCGAGTGTCTCCCGGGTCCTGCGGGCACATTCGTCGTGGTGGACAACCAGTGTCGAGTGAATGATCGGAGAGATGCCGACCTCCTGCGCCAACCCGTCCGCGGCGCCCATGAGAACGGCGGCCCGACGCGCATCGCGTCGGTCGAAGCTGATCCAGGCCAGCGCCTCGAGGCAGGCTGCCACGTTGTGGGGATTGCGGACCTGCCGGGAAATCTGCAGTGATTCTTCGAGGATCGGGACCGCTCGATCTGCGTCACCCTGCTGCCACAGAACAACTCCGAAGGCGAACAGCGAATACGTTCTGTAGATCTTCTCCCCGTGCATTCCGGTGATCTCGAGGGCCCGCTCGTGGCATTCGATCGCCTGCTCGGTCAGTCCGGACAGCCCGTAGGCCGTCGCGAGTGCGACCAGGGCGGAGATCTCGGACGCCCGTTCTCCGCATGCGCTGAACCCTGCACGGGCGGATTCGAACTGGGAACACACATGTTCGAGATCACCGCTGAGGAGACCGAGCGTGCCTTCGGCGAAGGACACGTACGCGCGGATCAGGGGGTCGGTGGTCTGCGCGGCGAGCATGCGTCCTTGCTCGACGAGCGCTGCCCCGACGGGGAAGTCCCCCAGGAAGCCCACCACCACGCTCGCCGTGTAGATCGCCTTGACCCATTCGAAGGTGAGTGGGCCGCTGTAACGAGCCAGCAGCCGGTCGTACCAGCGCCACGCCTCGCTGTAGAGGCCCTGGGAGGTCCAGAACCTGAACAGCGCGGCGGCGATCCGCAGCCCCGCGGCAGGATCGTCCTCGAGACTGAATTCGAGGGCCTCGCGCAGGTTCGGTTGTTCCTGTTTCAGGCGGGCGATCCAGTCGAGCTGACGGGCGCTGATCCAGTCGGCTTCCGCCTCCAGCGCCATCGCCTCGAACCGGTCCCGGTGCCGGCGACGCACGGCCACGGCCTCACCGGACTGCTCGAGCTTCTCGGCGCCGTAGTCCCGCAGCGTCTCGAGCATCCGGAATCGCACCACCGACCCGGTTTCCTCCCGGATCAGGATCGACTTGTCCACCAGGGAGGTCAGCGTGTCGAGGACCTCCCCCGCCGCCAGACCCTCGCCGCACACCTGCTCGGCCGCGTCGAGGTCGAAACTGCCCGCGAACACCGACATCCGGCCCCACACCAGTTGTTCGGTTGGGGTGCACAACTCGAAACTCCAGTCGATGCACCACCGCAGGGTCTGCTGCCGCGTCGGCACACCCCGGCTGCCGCGGGTCAGCAGGACGTAGCGGTCGGTCAATCGCTCGAGGATCTGCTCGGGCGACAGCGCCCGCAATCGGGCCGCGGCCAGCTCGATCGGCAGCGGTAACCCGTCGAGCCGGTGACAGATCCGTGCAACCGTCGCCGCGTTCTCCTCGGTGAGCGAAAAACCCGGCACGGCGGCTGCAGCCCGGTCGACGAACAACTTCACCGCATCGAAGCGGGACAGCGCCCGTACCGAGGACGGCCCCTGCTCCGGGTCCGGCACCGCCAGCGGAGGAATAGCCAGCACCGCCTCCCCGCCGAGCCCCAACGGCTCACGGCTGGTGGCGAGAACCCGCACTCCCGGACACCGTCGCAGCAGCAACTCCACCAGATCGGCGACCGCGTCGACCACGTGCTCGCAGTTGTCGAGCACCACCAGCACCTGCCGCGGGATCAGGAACTCGACCAGCACCTCCCACCTCTGCCTGCCCGACTGATCCCGCAGCCCCACCGCCGCGGCCACCGCGTCCACCACCGCCGCCCCGTCGTTCAGCTCACCGAGCTCGACCAGCCGCACCCCGTCGGCGTAGTCGCGCTGCACCGCCGACGCCACCCGCACGGCCAGCCGCGTCTTGCCCACCCCGCCGATCCCGGTCAACGTCACCAGCCGCGAACCGGTCAGCAGGTTCTTCGCCGCGGTGAGCTCGTCCCGGCGGCCGACGAAACTGGTCAGATCCAGCGGCAGATCACCGGTCGCGCCCGCCGGAACGGACACCGCGAACCCACGGCCCGGCGGTACTCGCTCGGCATCCCCGAGTGACCCGGGTCCTCCGACCCCGCCCTCGCTCTCGGTGGGCAGGGCCATCTCGTCGACCGGGAAACCGTGGTGGCGCTGCAGCAGCCGCAGCTCCTCGCCGAACTCGGCGGCCGTGGCCGGACGCTGGTCCGGGGTCCGGGCCATCGCCCGCGCAATCAGGGCGGACACGTCCTCGGGGATCCCGTGCTCCCGCAGGTCGGGTACCGGTTGCGAGGTGATCCGCAGGAACTGCGCGACCACCTGTTCGCCGCTGAGCCGTTCGAACGCGGCGTGGCCGGTCAGCGCACTGAACACGGTGGCGCCGAGACCGTAGACGTCGGCCGCCGGGCCGGGCGGATCCCCGGCCAGCACCTCCGGCGCGGTATAGGCCGGCGACCCGGTCACGGTGCCGGTGGCGGTGCGGAAACCGCCGGCGACCTGCGCGATACCGAAGTCGGCCAGCTGGGGTTCGTCGTAGTCGGTGAGCAGAATGTTCGCGGGTTTGACGTCGCGGTGCACGATCCCGAGGCGGTGCGCCGACTCGATCGCACCGGCCATCTTCACCCCGAGCCGCAGGGCCTGATCCAACCGCAGCGGACCCCCGAGGCGGATCCGCGCTTCCAGGGACCCGTGCCGGTGGTACGGCATCACGAGATAGGGGCGGCCGCTGCCGGTGGTGCCGACCTGCAGGATGTGGACGATGTTCGGATGCCCGGTCAGCCGGCCCATCGCCTGTTGCTCCCGGAAGAACCGCGCCCGGTTCTCCTCGTCGAGATCGACGGTGAGCACCTTGACCGCCACCGTGCGATCCAGATCCGTCTGGGTGCAGCGGTAGACCGCCCCGAACCCGCCGCGTCCGATCACCTCGACATCATCGAAACCGGCGCCGGCCAGCTCCCCTGCCGGGTCGGCCGGGAACCTCTGTGTGTCGACCGGATCCGCGTCACTCATCGGAACGTGCTACTCACTCCGCCGACTCGCAGTTCCCGCGTGCCGGTCCCGACGGCTCGACCGGCGCACGTTCCCTCCGTGACGCCACCTCCCGAGGCGTGCTCTTCAGGATATAGCCACGTGCTGGTCCGCCACGGGCCTTCGACAGCCCGGAACGGCGGAGGACCTCCGGCGGTCGGAGCCGTGAGACTCGTCACGCCGAAGGTCCTCATCCGGAGCGCACGTCGTGTGCCCTCCGCAGCCTTGTGGAAGCCGGGAACTACGCCTTGGGCACGCGCACGATCAGGGCGTCACCCTGACCGCCACCACCACACAACGCGGCCGCCCCGACCCCACCACCGCGACGCTTCAGCTCCAACGCCAGGTGCAACGCGATCCGCGCCCCGGACATCCCCAACGGATGCCCCATCGCGATCGCCCCACCGTTGAC
>NZ_JBSFRG010000015.1:0-135907 GCF_053589115.1 Rhodococcus sp. NPDC003383
CGGTAGCAGTCCGTCCGATCGGGATGTCGATCATCTCTGTGTCCGTTCCCCGCGTTGGTTGCCGGGTGTCTCACGACCATCCTGGCAACCAACGTGTAGCGCAGGCGAATTCCGAATCCGTGGGCGCATCCACCGGTGACGGAACCTTCCGCGAAGGTTCCGTCACCGGGGAGCGTCAGAGCGGGAGGAGGTGGTGCTTGCGCGGGTTCTTGAAGACCTTCTTGTCGCGCAGCAGGTTGAGCGCGCGACGGATCTCGAGGCGGGTCGTCGACGGCTCGATCACCGCATCGACGTAGCCGCGCTCGGCCGCGATGTACGGCGTCGCCACGTGCTCGTTGTAGAAGTTGATGAGCTGCTGGCGCACGGCCGGGGCGTTGTCGCCGGCGGCCTCGATCTGACGGCGGCCGATCACCGCGACCGCGCTCTCCGCACCCATCACGGCGATGCGGGCCGTCGGCCACGCCAGGTTGATGTCCGCGCCGAGCTGCTTGGAACCCATCACCGCGTAACCACCGCCGTACGACTTGCGCACGACCACGGTCACCTTGGGCACCGACGCCTCGACGTACGAGAACAGGAAGCGACCGCCGCGCTTGATGACGCCGATCTTCTCCTGCTCGACACCCGGCAGGAAGCCGGGGGTGTCGACGACGAACACGAGCGGAATGTCGTAGGCGTCGCAGACCCGCACGAAGTGCGCCGCCTTGTCGGCGGCCGCCGCGTCGAGCGCACCGGACAGGAACATCGGCTGGTTCGCGACGACACCGACCGGACGTCCGTCGACGCGTGCGTAGCCGGTGATGATGTTCGGCGCGACCTGCGACCGGATCTCGAAGAACTCGCCGTCGTCGAAGATCTTCAGCAGGACGTCGTGCATGTCGTAGCCGGCGTTGTCGGCGTCGGGCATGAACGTGTCGAGCTCGAGATCGTCGGGGGTGATCTCCGGTTCGAGACCCGGGTTGATGACCGGCGGCTTCTCCTGCGCGTTCGACGGCATGTAGCTCAGGTACTGCCGCACCCACTCGAACGCCGCCTTCTCGTCGGGGGCGATGTGGTGCACGTTGCCGTATTCGGCCTGCTTGCGGGCACTTCCGAGCTCTTCGAGGCTGACGTCCTCACCGGTGACGGCCTTGATGACGTCGGGGCCGGTGACGAACATGTACGCGTCCTCGGTCGCCACGACGACGTCGGTGTTGATCGGCGCGTACACGGCACCACCGGCGCACTTGCCGACGATGACCGAGATCTGCGGGACCAGCCCGGACAGCGGTTCGCTGCGCTTGCCGATCTCGCCGTACCACGCGAGAGAGGTCACCGCGTCCTGGACGCGGGCTCCACCGGAGTCGTTGATGCCGACGACCGGGCAGCCGACCTTCAGGGCGTGCTCGAGAACCGCCGACACCTTGCGTCCGAACATCTCACCGACGCTGCCACCCAGGACGGTCTGGTCGTGGGAGAACACAGCGACGGGCCGCCCGTCGACGGTCCCGTGGCCGACGACGACGGCGTCGCCGTAGAACGCGTCCGGGTTCCCGGGCGTCCGCATGAGCGCACCGATCTCGATGAAGCTGCCCTTGTCGAGCAGCATGTCGATGCGTTCCCGTGCGCTCGGGATGCCCTTCTTCGCGCGCTTCGCAATCGCGGCCTCGCCCGCAGGCTCCTTCGCGATTTCGAGTTTTTTGCGCAGGTCGGCCAGCTTTTCTGCCGTGGTGGTCACTACTCGTTCAGCTCCTCGTGGCCGCGATCTCGGCCAGCTTCCGGGTCAGGTCGGCCCCCACCTTCGCGATGTACGGCTCGTCCACGATCTGCAGGTGGTCACCACCGACGTGGATCACCTCCAGGTTGCGGACGACCTCGCCCCACCCCCCGTCGGGCTGCCGGGTTCCGAACGCCGGCTCGAGGTCTATCGCGTCATCGTGATACTTGTCGGCCATGTACAGCACCACGTTCCCGTCGTAGGGCTCGAGCCTCGCGGTCTGGATGGCACGGTTGTCGAGCCAGGACGTGCGCTGGTGTTCGATGATCCCGCCCGGGATCTTCGCGCCGCTGAGCTTGAGCAGGTCCATGAGGATGCGGACCTGGCCCTCGTCGTCGGCCTGGGCGAGCTGCTCGTACGGCAGCGGCGCATCGACCCCGTAGGTCTTCTTCGCGAACTTCGCGTACCGCTGCCAGCGCTTGGTGATCTCCTCCGGCGTGTCCTCGACCTTCTCGCCCGCCATGACGGTGTCGATGAGGCCGACGTACCGCACGTCCTTGCCCTCGGCGCGGAGCATCCGCGCGACCGCGTAGGCGAGCACGCCACCGAGGGACCAGCCGTACAGCACGTACGGGCCGTCGCCCTGGATCTCCTTGATCAACGGCAGGTACTCGGCGGCACGCTGCTCGATCGGGCCTTCGGTCCGCTCGAACCCGTACATCGGGGTGTCGGCGGGCAGACGCTTGAGCAGCGGCTCGTAGGCCACGGTGGATCCGCCCGCGGGGTGGAACACGAACACCGGCACGGCGTCGGAACCCTCGGGGCGGGGCCGCAGCGTACGGACCAGGCCGTCGATGCGGTCGGCGGATTCGAGGTGCTGCCGCACGGTCTCGGCGAGCTGCTCGATGGTCTCGGCGTCGAGCACGTCGTCGACGGTGATCTCGCCGTTGGATCGCTCGGTCAGGCGCGCGGCGAGCCGCTCGGCGGTCTCGTCGTCGAGGATCGGCAGCGTGTCGAAGATGCCCTTGGCCGATTCGCCGGTGATCACCGCCCAGGACGCGAACGTCAGACGCTCGGCGGCGTCGCGCGGCGGCACGTGCTGACCGGACGCCTCCGCGACGGCCTGCTGATCGGTGATGTCGGTCCGGGCCGCCTCAGCCGGTGACGCTTCGGCCTTCGCAGCCTCGGCTTCGGCCTCGGCGAGGATCGCTTCGGCCTCGGCGATGACGGTGGTGTCCTCGACCGGCGGCACCGTGACCGCGTTCGCGGCGTCCTCGGCGTCCTCCGCTGCCCGTTCGGCGGCCTTCTCGGCGGCCTGCTGCGCGGCGAGCGCGGCGACCTCCTCGCGGTTCTCGACCGCGTACCGCAGGTACTTGGCGACGTCACGCAGGCTCGCGTCCTTGACGGCGGACAGCTGCAGCTGCGGAATGTCGAACTCGTACTCGACGCGGTTCTTGATGCGGACCGCCATCAGCGAGTCCAGGCCCAGGTCGATGAGCGGGATCTCGACCGGCAGATCCTCCGGGGCGTAGCCCATCGACTCGGCGACGATCACCGCGAGCCGGTCCTCGAGGCTCTCCGAACCTTCCGGATCCCACCTGTCGCCGAAGGATTCGACGACCTCGGGCAGTTCCTCGACGGTGTCGGCCGCACGTTCGACGGGCGCGACGACCGGTTCCGGCAGCACCTCGCCGGAGGACACGACGGCCTCGTGGACGAGCGTGAACCCGGAGGCATCCTTCGCGTGGACCTGCAGGGAGGCGCCACCGGGGTGCGGGGTGAGGGTCGTGGTGAGCGTGCCGGAGGCCGGGACCGACGCGTGCGGGACGCTCGCGACGAGCGTGACGTCGGCATACACCTGCGCGGCCGCGGCGGTCGCGAGGGCCGCGGGATCGGTGACGGCCGAAGCCTGCACCTCCCACGCGAAGCGGCCGTCGGGCAGGGCGACGCGGGCGCCGGGGACCCGGCCGTTGCCGCCGGAACCGATGCGCGTCTTCAGCCAGAACTCCTTGCGCAGGAACGCGGTCCGCGGCAGGTCCGCGTACTCGCCGTCCGGCAGCAGGCTGCGCAGATCCACCGCGTGCCCGTACGTGTAGAGCTGCGCGAGCGCGGTGAGCACGCCGAGCGACTCGTCTTCCTTGCGCTTGAGCGTCTGGATGAACTTGCCGTCCTGCACGCCCGCGTCGAACGCGGTGGCGGCGACGGACATGAGGGTCGCGGGGTTGGCGTTGAGCTCGAGGAACGTGGTGTATCCGTCGGCCAGCGCCTGCCGCACGGCCTGCGTGAAGTACACGCTGTGCCGCAGGCCCTTGGTCCAGTACTCGACCGGGTGGATGCCCTCGTGGCCCGCGCGGTACAGGGTCTCCTGATCGACGGACGAGTACACGTCCACCTTCAGGCGGTGCGGTTCGATGCCGGCGAGTTCGGCGGCGAGCTCGCCGAGCAGCGGATCGACCTGCGAGGTGTGGCTCGCGCCCTTGGTCTGCAGGACGCGCGCGAACTTCTCCTCGGACTCGGCCCGCGCGACGATCGCGTTGACCTCGTCCTGCGGTCCGCCGATGACGGTGTGCGTGGGCGCCGCGTAGACGCAGACCTCGAGGTGCGGGAAGTCCGTGAGCACGGCGGAGATCTCGTCGGCGCTGTATTCGACGAGCGCCATGAGACGGATGTCGTCGCCCTCGAGGCCGGCCTCGGCCTCGCCCATCAGCCGCGAGCGCGCGCAGATGACGCGCACGGCGTCCTCGAGCGACAGGCCGCCGGAGATGTACGCGCCGGCCGCCTCACCCATCGAGTGCCCGATGATCGCGGCGGGCTCGGCGCCGTGGTGGCGCAGCAACGCGGCCAGGCCGATCTGGATGGTGAAGATGCCGACCTGGGCGGTCTCGACGTCGTAGTCCTGCGCGTCGTCGAGGAACTTCTCCTTCATGGAGTAGCCCGACTCGTCGTAGATCAGTTCGTCGACCTCGTCGACGGCGGCGGCGAACACCGGGTTCTCGAGGTAGAGCTGCTTGGCCATCTTGCGGTGCTGGGCACCGAAGCCCGACAGCACCCAGACGGGTCCCTTGGTGTCGGGGGTGTCCGAGCTGAAGACGCCCTGGGCGGGCTTGCCGGCCGCGACCGCGCGCAGTCCGGCGATGGCCTCGGCGCGGTCGTTCGCGATGATGACGGCACGCGAGCGGCCGTGGTTGCGGCGCGAGAGGGTGCGTGCGACGTCGGCGAGCGGCGTGGTGCTGCCGACCTCGGTCTCGAGCCAGTCCGCGAGGTCCGCGGCGGCCCGGCGGCGACGCGACGGCAGCGCCGCGGACACCGGGAGCAGCACGGGCAGTTCGCGGGCCGGCGCCTCGGCGGCGGGAGTCTCGGCGGCGGGGGTCTCGACCTCTTCCGGCAGGACCTCGACCTCGGCCTCGGACTCCTCGAGTCCGGCGTGCCCGGTGTATTCGCGCACCACGACGTGCGCGTTGGTGCCGCCGAACCCGAAGCCGGAGACACCCGCGACGGCGGCGCCGGTGTAGCGCGGCCAGTCGGCGCCCTCCGCGACCACCTTCAGGCGGGCCTGCTCGAACGGGATGTACGGGTTGGGGGCGGTGTAGTTCAGGGACGCGGGCAGGTGGTTCTCCTGCATCGCGAGGACGACCTTGATCAGGCCCGCGGCACCGGCGGCGGCCTCGAGGTGCCCGAAGTTGGTCTTGGCCGAGCCCAGCAGGACCGGCTTGTCGGCGTCGCGGCCGCGGCCGACGACCTTGCCGAGCGCCTCGGCCTCGATCGGGTCGCCGAGCACCGTGCCGGTGCCGTGCGCCTCGATGTAGTCGACCCCGGACGGCAGGATCTGCGCGTCGCGGTAGGCGCGGCGCAGCACGTCGACCTGCGCCTCCGGGTTGGGGGCGACCAGCCCGTTGGAACGTCCGTCCTGGTTGACGGCCGTCCCGGCGATGACGGCGAGGATGTTGTCGCCGTCGCGTTCGGCGTCCTCGAGCCGCTTGAGGACGACGAGCCCGCCGCCCTCGGACCGCACGATGCCGTTGGCGTCGGCGGAGAAGGCCTTGATCTTGCCGTCGGCGGTGAGCATGCCGGTCTCGTCGAAGCCGAGGGTGCCCGCGGGCGCGAGCAGCATGTTCACGCCGCCGGCGAGGGCAACGTCGGCTTCGCCGCCGCGCAGGGCACGCACGGCCTGGTGCACCGCGACGAGCGACGACGAGCACGCGGTGTCGATGGTGACCGACGGGCCGCGGAAGTCGAAGAAGTACGACACCCGGTTCGCGACGATCGCGGTGGACGTGCCGGTGATCGCGTACGGGTCGGCCGCGGACGGGTCGGCGACCGCGAGCAGCTGGTAGTCGTTGGCCGAGCTGCCGATGAACACGCCGACGGAGCCGCCCTTGAGCTCGTTCGCCGGGATGTGGGCGTGCTCGAGCGCTTCCCACGCGAGTTCGAGCGCGAGCCGCTGCTGCGGGTCGACCATCTCGACCTCGCGGGGAGACATCGCGAAGAACTCGGCGTCGAAGCCCTTGACGTCGTCGAGGTAACCGCCGCGCGTGTTGGCGTTCGCGATGGCCTCGGCGACGACCGGGTCGCCCTCGAATTCGGACCAGCGGCCCTCGGGCAGGTCGGTGATGCCGCTGCGGCCTTCGGCGAGCAGCTCCCACATCTGCGCGGGGGTGTCCACGTGCCCGGGCAGCCGGGCGGACATGCCGACGATCGCGATGTCCTTGGCGCCGGTGACGCCGCCGACCGCGTAGAACGCGTCGTCG
This sequence comes from Rhodococcus sp. NPDC003383, assembly GCF_053589115.1. Lineage (NCBI taxonomy): Bacteria > Bacillati > Actinomycetota > Actinomycetes > Mycobacteriales > Nocardiaceae > Rhodococcus > Rhodococcus sp. NPDC003383. The sequence goes on from NZ_JBSFRG010000015.1 coordinate 6,445, forward strand.
GCGGCGGCGGGCATCTCGGGTTCGCCCTCGATGATGCGGGTGGCCAGCGACGCGATGGTCGGGTGCTGGTACGCGATCGTCGCGGTGAGCGTGACGCCGAGCAGGTCTTCGATCTCGCCGCTGAGGGCCACGGCGTCTCTCGACGAGAGGCCGAACTCCTCCATCGGACGATCGTCGGAGATCTGTGACGCCGGTTGCCCGGTCGCGTCGGCGATCCAGTTCCGCAGCCACTCGCGCAGCTGCGCGACGGTCATTTCAGTGTCAGCCATCAACCCACCACGCTACCCGGGAAAGAGAACAATTGTTACACGCTATCGGGGAATGCTTGCTGCTGATACCCCCCGCGCAGCGTTCCCTCGATGTAGGCGGCCTTGCAGGCCCGGCGCGCGATCTTGCCGCTGGACGTGCGCGGGATGGACCCGGCCGGAACCAGCAGGATGTCGCGTGCCGTCACACCGTGGCGGCTCGAGATCGCCGCGCGGACCGCGTCGGCGATCGGCTGCGGATCGGCCTTGCCGGCGCCCGGGCCGCGCTCGGCGACGATGACCAGCTGTTCGGAAGCGTCGTCGGCGTCGAACTTCAGGCCGGAGGCCTCGTTCTCGAACACGTCGACGGGAAGCTGGTTGGCCGGGACCGCGAAGGCCGCGATGAAGCCGGGGCGCAGCGACGAGCTGGCCTCCTGCGCAGAGAACTCGAGGTCCTGCGGGTAGTGGTTGCGGCCGTCGACGATCACCAGGTCCTTGACGCGACCGGTGATGTACAGCTCGCCGTCGATGTAGACGCCGTAGTCGCCGGTGCGCAGCCAGTTGGCGTCCGGCGCGGTGCCCTCGGCGTGGCTGTTCTCCTCGAGACGGGACGTGATCCGGTTGTGGAAGGTCTCGTCGGTCTCGTCCTTGCGACCCCAGTAGCCGATGCCGATGTTGTCGCCGTGCAGCCAGATCTCGCCGACGTGCTCGTCGGGGACCTCGGCGCCGGTCTCGGCGTCGACGATCGCGGCCCACTGGCTGCGGGCGACGTAGCCGCAGGACACCTGGGCGATCGCGCCCGGTGCTTCGCGGTCCACCTTCACGATGCGGCCCGCGTTCAGCTCGCTGCGGTCGACGTAGATGACCTTCGCTTCGTCGGTGCTCTTGGTGGAGGACACGAACAGGGTCGCCTCCGCCATGCCGTAGGACGGCTTGATGGCCGTCTTCGGCAGGCCGTACGGGGCGAACGCCTCGTTGAACTTGCGCATCGACGACGTGGTGACCGGCTCGCTGCCGTTGATCAGCCCGATCACGTTGGACAGATCGAGGGTCTCCCCCGGCTTCGGCAGGCCGCGCGCGGCGGCGTGCTCGAACGCGAAGTTCGGGGCCGCGGCGAACGTGCCGGCACCGTCGGAGACGGCGGCGAGTTCGCGGATCCAGCGGCCGGGCCGCGCCACGAACGCGCGCGGGCTCATGATGGTGATGTACTTGCCGCCGATCGCGGGCAGGATCACCGTGAGCAGACCCATGTCGTGGAACAGCGGAAGCCAGGTCACGCCGCGGGAGGACTCGTTGAGCTCGATCGAGTCGGCCATCTGCACGACGTTGGTGAGCACGGACCGGTGGGTGATCTCCACGCCGGCCGGAACCCGGGTCGAACCCGAGGTGTACTGCAGGTAGGCGATGTCGTCGGTCCCGATCTCCGGGCGCGTCCAGGTGTCGGCGACCGAATCGGGGATGGCGTCGACCGCGATGACCCGGGGGCGCTGCGCGGCCGGCAGCGGACGGAAGAACTGGCGGACGCCCGCAGCGGACGACGTCGTCGTCAGGATCGCGCTGGGCGTGCAGTCGCCGAGCACGGCGTGCAGGCGGTCGGTGTGGCCCGGCTCGTCCGGGTCGAACAGGGGCACCGCGATGGCGCCGGCGTAGATGGCCGCGAAGAACGACACGACGTAGTCCAGGCCCTGGGGCGCCAGGATCGCGACACGATCGCCCGGCTTGGTGACCTGCTGGAGACGGGACGCGATCGCTCGCATCCGCACACCGAACTGACGCCAGGTCAGCTCGTGCACCTCTCCGTCGCGCTCGCGGGAGTAATCGATGTAGCGGTAGGCGAGATCGTCGCCGTTACCGTTCGTGTGCTGTTCGAGGTGATCGAGCAGCGTGTTGCCCTCGGGCAGAACGATATGACCGTTCTCATCGATGAACTCTTCGAAACCGACGCTCAATTCCTTCTCCCTGTCGAAGCGATCCCACAACCACCCGACATGGTTGCGCCCCGTTCATTACTTCGCGATTCGTTGGCCCGCGTAACACGGACCGTCGCACATTCGCTGCCGAGTGGCCTGCGAACGTGCAACCCGTCGGACCAGTTCATCGGTCCGAGATCACGAATATGTTACAGATCCTCACTACGTCATTCCCCCGCGAGCAGGGGAATCACCGGCGCGAACGCCTCCATCTGAGTCGGGAAGACGCCCACGTACGACATGCCGGTCTTGGCGCGCACCGCACGGATCCGATCGGCGATCTCCTCGTGCGAACCGATTGCCAGATACGGGGATTCGAGGATGTCGTCGACCGTCAGGCGGGTGTCGACCTCGATGTTCGGAGGGAACCCCTGATCGAGCGCACCCAGCGCCATCTCCGCGGCCTGCTGCTTGTCGTCGGTGACGAGGATCATGGTGATGGTCCAGTTCAACTCGATGTCGGCGAAACGATCACCGGCGGCCTTCCGGATCGTCTCCACCCGCTCGATCGTGCTTGCCATCGTGATGCCGGACAGCAACAACTTGCCGTCGCTGTTGGTCGGGGGCGCCACCGAGATGATGTCGGCGTACCGGGCGGCCAGGGCGAGCATGCGCGGACCACCCCCGCCGACCGCGATCGGTGGCCGCGGGCCCTGACGTGGCCGCGGGCTGCCCTTGAGGCCGTCGATGCGGTAGTGCTTGCCCTCGAAGGTGCATTCCCGGCCGCGCAGCAGCACGTCGAGGATCTGCAGCGTCTCCTCGAGCTTCTCGATCCGCACACCGGGACGGTCGTAGGCGATGCCCGCCTTGTCGAATTCGTCCTTCATCCAACCGGCCCCGAGCCCGAGTTCGAGGCGGCCGCCGGAGAGCACGTCGATGGTGGCGGCGTCCTTGGCGAGGATCGCGGGGTGGCGGAATCCGTTCGCGAGCATCGCGGTGCCGATCCGGATGCGGTCGGTCGCCACGGCGAGGGCGCCGAGCGCGGCGATCGGTCCGACCTGGTTGCCCAGGTGATCCGGGATCATGAAGCTGTCGTAGCCGAGCTCCTCGGCCCGCTGCGCGAGCTCGACGAAACGCCTGGCCCCGCCTTCCTCGGCGTTGCCCTCCCCACCCGCGGCGAAGCGGAACTTCCGCGGCTGAAGTGCTGCGGAGCCGTCGGTCGCACTCATCGAACCTTCTCTCCAGTGTGCTGTGTCCGTGCGCCACGGCCCGGACACTCCGGACGCAGCCCGATTGTCGAGTCTAAGTGCCGACGGTGGAGAGATTGTAACGGGTCGTGACGCCCGACACTACCGCCCGGTAACCAGACCCTCGGATCACTCTTCCGGAGGCGTCGGCGCCGCGTTGATCTTGTCCGCGGCCCAGCTCGCGACCCACTGCGTCGCCGTGGTGCCGGCGTCGTCGACGACGAACGTGTTGTACATCGCATGCACCGGGTTGTTGTAGTACTCGAGCAGCCGCGGCGCACTCGCGAGCAGATTGCCGGGATTGAGCGCGTCCGGCGGGGCGTCGCAGATGCCGTCGCTGGGCGCGCAGATCTGCACGGTCCGGTCGGCGAGTTCACCGAACCCACCCGGCCGGGGACCGGTCAGGGTGATACCCGGTAGCCGGAGCCCGGCCAGCGCCAGCTCGGCGCCCACCCCGGACACCGGGGGGCCGATCGTCGGGGCCGCGTCGGGGTCGCGCCGGCCGTCGGCGATGAGCGCGACACCGAGCACGCGATCCGCGGGCACCGGCCCGTTCCCTGCCCCGATCTTCGCCGCGACGTCACCGGTGATCACCGCGCCCTGGGAGAAGCCCGTGAGGATGTACGACGTGAGCGGGCACTCGGCGAAGCGGCGCGTCAGGATGTCCTCCATCGCCGCGGTGCCCGCGGTGCGGCTGTTGTTGTACGACTGCTGACCGTCCGGCGGCAGCGCGATCGGATTGGAGAACTGCGCGACGTACGGCACGGTGTAGACGTCCGCGCGCTGCGGATCGAACTGCTGCTGCAACGGCCGGGTCACGTTCAACATCAACGACAGCGGATTGGCGGTCGGGTTGTACGGATCGTCGCCGACCGCGGACTCCCACGTGCCGGGCACCGACACCACCTGGACGTCGGGGCACTCCGCGGGTTGCGACTGCGGCTGCTCCGGCGTCGGCGGGATCGGCGGGACCGGCGTGGGCAGCCGCCCGGCGAAGATGTACCACAGCGCCAGCACGACGACCAGGACGAGAAGCGCAACGATCACGACGAGGACGCGTCCGCGCCGCCTCGTCTTCGTCCTGGCCATCATGCTGTGGATCCTCCCCTAGCTGCAGTAGGTCGACTTGGCGGTCGCGATGTAGACGTTCGCGGTCTCGGCGGCCTGCTCCTCGGTGATCTCGATCCCCGAGGCGACGGCGTCGCTGCCGACCAGGGCCGTGACGATCGTCTTGATCTCGTCCTCGCTGCCGCCCTGGGCGATCGCACCGCAGATGTAGTTGGCGGTGTTGATCGCGCTGCTGCCATCGCCGGACGGCTCGACCCCCTCCGCGCGCAACGCGTCGAGGAACGCCGCGTCCCGCGAATCGGTGGGGACCTCGGTCGGGCCGGGGAAGCCCGGTGCGGTCTGGGGTTCGGCCGGCGGCGCGGTCGCGGCCTCGCCGGGGCTGGTCACGGGTGCTTCGACGGCGGGAGATTCCGCTGCGGTGCCCTCGGCGCCCGTCGTCGCCGTCGCGGATGCCGACGTGGTCGCGGCCGTCGCGGACGTCGTCGCCGACGGGGTGCTCGTCGCGGTGGAATCGTCGCTTCCGCAGGCGCCCAGCACAGCGGCGGCGGTCAGTGCGGCAACGCAGGCGCCGACCACGCGGGTCGAACGCGAACGGGTCCGTGCAGGCATGTGGTGGTGTCCTCGCATCCGGTTTCGTGAGCAAACGGTCTGACGGGCGAACAGTGTCGTGGGGCCGGACGGGCCGGCCCCGCCCCAGGCTACAGAGAGCTTCGGGCGGTGATCGAAGCCGTCGCTCCGATCACCGCCCGACGATAGGTGCCCCCGACCGCGCGGTCGAGACCGGTCCTGGAGGGTCGTGGCCTAGGGACTCACCGCGGTGACGTCACCGACCCGGGTGACGAACCCGCCCTGGAAGTTCTGCCGGACCCCGCCCTCGATCGGGAACTCGTCGCTGATCGGGAAGCCCAGTCGGCCGTTCTCGTAGCCGGCGTCCCTCCAGGCGTCGAAGATCGGGCCGTTGCGCACCGGCCAGGCGCCGCTCAGCGGGCTCCAGTAGATGTTGCCGCCCTCGAACGCGTTGAAGCGGCCACCGTCCTTGACGGGGATCTCGCTGGTCTTCGGGAAGCCGAGCCAGCTGTTCTCGTACCCCATCTCGGCGTACTTGCCCATGATCAGGCCCTGCACGGCGTGGGCGCCGGTGGGTTCGCTCCAGTACAGCGAGCCGATCTCGAAGCCCTGGACCAGACCCGGCTTGTTCGGCGTCACGATCTCGTCGAACACGGGGTAGCCGAGCGGGCCGCCCTCCCAGCCCTGTCGCGCCCATTCGTCGAGGAGTACACCGCGGATCGCGTGGGCGCCGGTCTGCGGCGTCCAGTAGATCGAACCGTGCTGGAAGTGGTTGAATCGGCCGCGCCCGTCGGGGGTGCCGTTCTCCCCGGTCTTCGGGAAGCCGAGCGGGCCCGCCGGACCGCCACTGCCCTGGTAGGCGCCGCCGATGGCACCGGCGACCGGGAAGGTACCCGCGTCGGATGCGAAAACCCGGCCGAACCGGAAGTCCTGGACCCGTCCGCCCGCCACCGGGTACTCGGCGGTGAGGCAGTCGCCGAGCCACGGGTTGGCCGCGGCGGTGTCGCCGATCGACCCGGCCGCCGAGCACGACGGCTTGTCCACCGGCACCCCGAGCGTGTTCGCGAGCTGCGGCCACAGCTGGTGCAGCTCGAACTCCCAGTACGGCCACGAGTGGGTGCCGGACGGGCGGTACACGACCTGCGCGGGGATTCCGATCTTGTTGAGCTTGGTGGCGAACGCCTGCGAGGTCAGCCGCGACAAGATCTCGAGGCCCATGCCCGCGTAGTTGGTGCTGACGCCGGGCACGCCCGAGGGCTGGTCGTACGGCCCGGTGCTGCCGCTGCCGCTGGAGACGTACAGGCTCACGCCGCGCAGCTTGTCGGCGAGCAGATACGGATCGTGCGATTCCCAGTTCTCGCTACCGGCCGGACCCCACATGGCATCGACGTCGAAGCCGCCCGCGTCCTGCATGGCGTACTTGATGGCCTCGGGCATGCCGAGGGTCGTGGTGGTGAGGATGCCCGACAGCGACGCCGCGAACTGGAAGAAGCCGGGATTGCGGGCGGGCAGGAACATCGCGGCGGTACCGCCCATGGACAGGCCGACCACACCGCGGGTGCTCGTGGCCCGCCAGTCGCGTTCGAGGACCTGCGGCAGTTCCTTGGTCAGGAACGTCTCCCACTTGTAGTTCTGCCCGTTGTTCTGGTCCACCCAGTCCGCGTAGAAGCTGGACTGGCCACCGATGGGCAGCACGGCGGTGACGTTCTTGTCCGCGAAGAACGCCTCGGCGTCCGTCTCGAGGGTCCAGCCGTTCTCGTCGTCACGGGCGCGCATCCCGTCGAGCATGTACACGACGGGGAAGCGCGCGTCGGGCCGGATGTTCCAGTCCCGGGCCAGCAGCAGCTGGACCTGGATCGGGGTGCCCATCGACGGGGATTCGATCCACACGGCGACGCGGCGATCGGTGAGCCAGTCGACGCGCCGGACGTTCACACCCGACGCCGGGGCCTGCGTGGTGGCGGGCTCGGTCCGGGCGGGTTCCGCGGATGCGACCGCGGCGGTGGTCAGTCCCGCCGCCATCGGCGCAACCAGCGTCGCGGCGAGTGCGGCCAGGATGCGTCGCTTCACTCGGGGACCACCGATCACTGTTCGCATGTGCATCGCTCACTTCCTGCGTTGCCGGGGCCGGTTCGCGGGAGCCTGTCCAACCCCTTCGTGTACGAAGGTCGCTTCCACTGCGTCCGAAGATCGTTTGTACACGGGAAAGTCCCAGGATCGGTGACGGCGCGCTGTGACTGGTGAGAAAATTGTTCACAACGACGCATGCCGCCCGGATCACCCCCTGCGGGGCGATCGGGCGGCATGGTGTCGGCAGTGTGCGCCGATTACGTGCGCGGTTGAAGCGTCAGTGCGCGTTCAGGGCGTCCAGGATCTGCGGGCGGGCCTTCCACAGCTCGTCCTCCCAGTACTTCCACGCGTGGGTACCGCGGGCCGGGAAGTCGAACGTGGCCGGGATGCCGAGCGTGGCCAGCTTCACCTGGAAGGCGCGGGTCTGGACGAGGGACAGCGCCTCGAGGCCCATCGCGTTGCCGGTGTTGTAGAAGCCGGTCAGGCCCTTCGGGTTGTCGTGCTGGCCGGGCAGACCGCTGGCCGCCGAGATGTACAGCGACAGGCCCTCGAGCTTCGGCGCGAAGACGAACGGGTCGTTGCGCAGCCAGGCCGGGCTCCACGGCGGGCCCCACATCGAGTCGACGTTGTAGCGACCGGCGTCGAGCATCGCGACGCGGATGGCCTCACGCATGCCCGGAGCGGACAGGTTCAGGTAACCCGACAGCGACGACGCGAACTTGAACTGGTCGCGGTGGTACGCGGCCAGCGTCAGAGCGGCGGAGCCACCCATCGACAGGCCGAGGATGCCGTTGTTGTTCGGCGAGACACCGCGCGTGGCGAGGTACTCGGGCAGCTGCTCGGTCAGGAAGGTCTCCCACTTGTAGGTGACGTCCTGCCCGTTGAGGTTGCTCGGGGCGTACCAGTCGGTGTAGAAGCTCGACTCACCGCCGACCGGCATGATGAGCGAGACATTGTCGTTGGCGAACTGGGTGAGCGCGTTCGTCTCGAACGTCCACGCGTTCGCGTCGTCCCGGGCACGCAGGCCGTCGAGCAGGTACAGCGCGGCGTCGCCACCACGGGCGGCCCACTGGATCTGCACCTTGATCGGGCCCATGTCGGAGTCGACGAAGACCTCCTCGAAGCCGCCGGCCGGCGCGCTGTGCGCGATCGGGGCGGACTGCGCGGGGGCGGCCAGGGCTGCGGTGGTTCCGGCGACACCGGCCGCGACCGGCAGCACGAGCGCAGCAGCGGCGGTGCCGACCACACGCTTGCGGAGGCGCTGCGACAACCTCGGGACTAAACGCATGAACAATGCTCACTTTCTCGATCTGCGGCGTACGCCTACGCGTTCCCCGTCGGATTTCGGCGGTGGCGGCCCGCGGAGCGGCGCCACAAGTCACACTGCGGTCAAGACTGTAAATGACTGCGGAAGCTGTGACAAACCCTCCGCTCCCCTGCTCACACAACGGAAGTCGCCCGCGAGGTCCGGTCGCCCATCCCTCGACCGTTATCTACTCGTAATTTGGCGTGATCCTATCGAGATCGGCCTCGGAACCCAAGCGAACGATCTAGAAGTGACCCGTCGTTTCACCCGCGCGGCGGGGGAAGCTCCAGGCCACACCGCTGGATCTCGTACTTCGGGACGCGGTCGAAGCGATACTTCGCGTACTCGAACGCATGGCTCAGATTCCGCTTGAACAGCGGCCACGTCAGCTCCGCCCGCGACGAATCGAGCACCTCCCGGGTCTGCGGGCACGTGAGCGCCACCCCGGCCTGCGCCACCCAATCCTCGTCGAGGTAACCGGGCAGCCACGGGTGCACGTTCACCATCCCGGTATCCGCGATCACCCAGTCCGGATACAGCACCTTGTCGTGCCCGATCCGGCCGTCCTCGAGCCGTTCGGTGTGCGCGGCCAGCGGGTAGGCCAGCCCCATCTGATCGATCACCCGCACGTCCAGCGGCGTATTCATGCTGGTCATCCCCAGATTGAGGAAGAACACAGTGTGCCCGGCGCCGCCCGGCGGGATCGGCTCCGGCGGCGGAACCACGTCCCATGCGTCGAACGACGGTGTCGGCAGCAGCAATCCACCGTTCGGCGTGTTCTCGATCGCCTCCACCATCGCCCGCATCCGCGGGTAGTCGAGGTAGTCCTCGGCCCGGATCGGATGCGCGTGACCGGTGTTCATGGCGTAGAACGCGCGCTCGTCGACGATGCCGGACCGGCCGACCACCGCCCCCTCGGTCATGCCCGTGGTCCCGGCGGCGAACGCCGACCACACGACCGTGCCGAGCCACAGCACCCCGACCGCACCGGCGATCGTCGTCGCCCGGCGCGGCTCGCCGCTCTCGGGCAGACGCAACGGCACGACCGCGACGGGGATCAGAAGACAGAACAACGGTGGCAGCAGCACCCGCCCGTGCATGAAGTCGCCGCCGACGCGCAACGAGTACAGCGCGAGCAGCACGCCGCTGCCCAGCACGAACACGACCACCGCGGTCGGGGTGCGCAGCGCCCGCTGTCCCCGCGCGAGCAGGGTGCGCGCGTCGCCGGAGGCCAGGCCGCGCACGCGCTCGCCGAGGGTCGTGTCGTCCCGGCGGCTCGTCGAGAACATCACCACCACGACGATCAGCAGCAGGAGCAGCGGGAACCACAGCAGATAGGGGTTCACGAGATTGCCCAGATATTCGAAACCCTGCGCCCACTTGGCGCCGCCCGCGTCCTTCGAGACGGCGGTGTTCGGGTAGGGCAGGCCGTAGTAGCCCATGCGCCAGATCTGGTAGCCCACCGGCACCGCACCCGCGACCGCGACCATCGCGACACGCACACGCCACCTCTGGTCGGCGGCGAGGAACAGCATCGCCAGCGCGATGACCGCGAGGACCGCGAGTTCGGGCCGCACCAGCGGTCCGAGGCCGGCGACGAACGCCGTCCCGAGCACCCCGGCGGTCCCCGGCGTCTCGGTCGTGGACCAGCGCACCATGAGCAACCACAGCAGCGCGATCCAGAAGATCACCAGGCAGCTCTCGAGCCCGGACGTCGCGAAGTCGCGTGCGGGCGGAACCGCGATGTAGACGAGCATGCCCGCGGGAAGCAGCAGCAGCGTGCCTCTCGCCTCGCGCAGCCGCCAGCGGTAGAGCCGGGCCGTGCCGAACATCGCGACGACCACCGCCGCGGTCGACAGGACCAGCGCCAGCCCGAGCACCACGTACTCGAGGCGCGCCCCGGTGAACCACCCGAACGCGTAGACCAGGTACGTCCACAACGTGGACGTGTTGGCCTCCACGCGCTCCCCGATGTTGAACACCGGGCCGTTGCCGGCCAGCAGGTTCCGCACCGTGCGGAGCACGATCAGGCCGTCGTCGGCGATCCAGCGGCGCTCCCACGCGCCCCAGAACATGAGCAGGCCGGTGACCACGACACCCGCCGCGAAGATCCCGCGGGCCCAGCCGGGAGTACCGGGGACGCGGTGGGCCGGTCCGCCCTGCCGCGCCGACGACTCGACGTCTGCAGCGACGTCAGAAGAGGTAGACAGCACCACCGACCACCACGATCCACACGATCGCGAGCAACTGCAGAACCCGGTCGCCGAGAGCGATTTCCTCCGGCTCCCCCGCCTCGCCGCCGTCGACGTCGACCGCGTACCGCAGGATCGCGATCACGAACGGGATCATCGAGATGGCGAACCAGTTCGACTCGGCCACCATGTCGCGCTCGAACGCCCACAGGCCGTAGCAGATGACGACCGCGGTCGCCGACAGCGTCCACACGAACCGCAGGTAGGTCTCGGTGTAGTACTCGAGCGACTTGCGGATCTTCGCGCCGGTCTTGTTGGCCAGCCGCAGCTCTGCGTACCGCTTACCGGCCGCCATGAACAGCGACCCGAACGCCATGATCAGCAGGAACCACTGCGACAGCGGGATCCCCGCCGCGACACCACCGGCGATCGCGCGGATCAGGAAGCCGGACGAGACGATGCAGATGTCGAGCACGGCCTGGTGCTTGAGCCCGAAGCAGTACGCGAGCTGGATGCCGATGTACACGGCCATCACGACCGCGAGCTGCCAGTTCGCCAGGAACGAGAGCGCGATCGACCCGACCAGCAACACCGTGGCCAGCCCGAACGCCAGGTTGACCGGGACGACACCCGCCGCGATCGGCCGGAACCGCTTGGTCGGGTGCGCCCGGTCGGCCTCGACGTCCATCGCGTCGTTGACCAGGTAGATACCCGAGGCCGCCATGCAGAACACGACGAACGCCAGCGCGACGGGCCCGAGGACGTCGAGTTCGGTGGCCGAACCCGCGGCGAGCGGCGCGGCGAGCACCAGTACGTTCTTGACCCACTGGCGCGGCCGGACGGCCTTGACGATGCCCGCAGGCAGGTTCTGGGGCGGCCGGGTGACGGTGGCCGGTTCCTCGCTCATCGTTCTCCAAACTTCTTTTCTGCCCGCACGACCGCGGCGGCCGAAACTGCGCCGAGGGCGGCGCCGGCCAGGACGTCCGTCGGGTAGTGCACACCGAGGACGAGTCGCGACAGCAACATCGGCGGGACGAGTACCGCGGGCAAGGGTAGCCCGGTCAGGCGGCCGAGCAGGACCGCGGCCGCGGTTGTCGAGGTGGCGTGCGACGACGGGAAGCTCAATCGGCTCGGCGTCGACACGTTCACCGCGACCGTCGGATCGTCGGGCCGCGGCCGGCGCACGATGCGCTTGACCACGATCGACGCCGCGTGCGCACCGACCGCTCCGACCGCGACACCCGCCCACTGCCGGCGACGACGACGGTCGACGAGGGCTCCGGCACCACCGATCGCGGCCCAGCCGAGGGCGTGCTCACCGAAGTGCGACATGCTGCGGGCGATCGCGATCGCCTGCGGCCGGGAACCGACCGTGGCCTGCACGGCCTGCAGGATCCGGATCTCCGACTCGGTGGTCGTCCAGGCTTCGGTCTTCCCGGCAGCTCGATCACTGCTCGACAGCGAAGACACGCTCCCACTCCTCCTTGCTCGTCAGGGCAGGAACCGCATCCTGGTACTGCTTCTTCAGCTCCGGGAACCGTCGTGCCAGTTCGCGCCGCAGTCGCAGCGCCTCGGACAACAGTGCCCCGGCCTGCGCTCGGTCGCGCTTACGGTAGACGACGCCGCGCCCATCCGCGGTGGTGACGGTCACACCGTCGACCTGCGACAGCAGGAACCAGCGGGCATCGATCGTCGGAACGTTCATCTGGGGCTGCTCGTGATGCCCCTCGACGGCCGGACGCAGGTTGTGCACGACGCCCTTCGCGAGCCGCGACAGCTTCCCGATCGGTCCGCGCGGCTGCCCGACCGCACCCACCCCGGCACCCGACGGCAACGGCAGCTCCGTCGACGACGGCAGCACCCGCGCGTCGGAGAAGTTCTTCCGCAGCGCGTGCACCTGGCCGAGGGCGGTCGGGAGCAGCTCGAAGAGCCGGTCCGGGCCGGCGAGGAAGTCCTCGATGGCCTTGTTCTGGATCGCGACGGTCGAGTATTCGAGGCACACGAGGTGCTTGATCGTCGCCTTGACCGTGTCGAGCACCAGGCCGCGGCCGTCGCCGGGCATGTGCAGCGCCGCCACGACGAGCCGGTTGCGCAGGTGGAAGTACGCCTGCCAGTCGATCGCGTCGTCCTTGTCGGACCAGGCCATGTGCCAGATCGCGGCACCGGGCATCGTCACCGTCGGGTAGCCGGCGGCGCGCGCCCGCAGCCCGTACTCGGCGTCGTCCCACTTGATGAACAGCGGCAGCGGCTGGCCGATCTCCTCCGCGACGACGCGCGGGATCATGCACATCCACCAGCCGTTGAAGTCGACGTCGATGCGCCGGTGCAGCAGCTTCGAGTTCTCGCGGTCGCGCAGCGGCTTCGCCGCGAAGTCGTGGTCGTATTCGACGTTCGGGGCGGCCGACCACATGAAGATCGACCGGTTCACGACCTCGCCCATCGTGTGCAGGTGACTGCGCTCCTGCAGATTGAGCATCTGGCCGCCGACGAGCATCGGGGACTTCGCGAACCGCGACAGGGCCAGCGCGCGCAGCACCGAGTCCGGTTCGATCTCGATGTCGTCGTCCATGAAGAGGATGTAAGGAGAATCGGTGGTCTTCAACGCCTCGTACATGATGCGGCTGTAGCCACCGGAACCACCGAGATTGGCCTGGTCGTGGATGACCAGCCGGTCGCCGAACGGCGCGGCGGCCTCGGCGAAGTCGTCCTCGTCGCGGACCTTGCGGGTGCCCTGGTCGGGGATGATCACGGCGTCGACGACGTCCATGACCAGCGGATCCGACGCGAGCGCCCGCAGCGCCTTCACGCAGTCGGCGGGACGGTTGAACGTCGGGATGCCGACGGCGACCGACGCCTTGCCGGGCGCCTCGACCGGCGCGTACCAACCGGCGGAGACGAGCGTGACGTCGGTGTCGGTGGTGATGTCGAACCAGATCCAGCCGCCGTCCTCGAACGGGCCGAGGTCGGTCTCGAGTTCGACGATCGTCGCGGCGTCACCGGCAGCGGTGAACTCGCGGCCCTGCACGTGGATGCGGCTCGAGTCGGCCTTGCTGCGATAGACGTCGACGCGGCCGTGCCCGGACAGTTCGAGGCGCAGCACGACGGACCCGAGCGTGCTCCAGCGTCGCCAGTAGCTCGCCGGGAACGCGTTGAAGTAGGTGCACAACGAGACCTCGGACTCCGCGCCGATGTTCAGCGTGGTCCGGCTCTGGGCGTGCGCGCGACGCACGTTGGTCGGCGATTCCTCCAGGTAGAGGGTGCGCACGTCGAGCGGCTCACCGGGTCGCGGAAGGATGATGCGCTGCAGCAGCGACTTGCCGAGCGAATTGTCCGGGCTCACGGTGTTCCCCTGCACGTTCTCCTCGAGTTCCCCCACGCTCACGATGCGTCCCCCGAGACCGGCACACCGGATTCGAAGAACGGGACGAGGGTGTTGTCGAACATGCTCAGCGCGCTGGCGATCGCCATGTGCATGTCCAGGTACTGGTAGGTACCCAGGCGGCCACCGAACAGCACATTGTTCTGCGCGGCCTCCTGCTTGGCGCGGTCGCGGTAGGCGGTGAGCTTCGCGCGGTCCTCCGGCGTGTTGATCGGGTAGTACGGTTCGTCGTCGTCACCGGCGAACCGCGAGTACTCGCGCATGATCACGGTCTTGTCGGTCGGGTACGTGTCCCGCTCCGGGTGGAAGTGCCGGAACTCGTGGATGCGGGTGTAGGGGACGTCCGCGTCGTTGTAGTTCATGACCGGCGTGCCCTGGAAGTCGCCGGTGGGCAGCACCTCGGTCTCGAAATCGAGGGTGCGCCAGCCGAGCTTGCCCTCGGCGTAGTCGAAGTAGCGGTCCAGCGGACCGGTGTAGACGACGGGGGCGTCCGGGCTGGCGGCGCGGATCTCGTCGCGCACCTCGAACCAGTCGGTGTTCAGCCGGACCTCGATCCGCTCGTCCTTCGCCATGTTCTCGAGCCACGCGGTGTAGCCCTCGACGGGCAGACCCTCGTAGGTGTCGTTGAAGTAGCGGTTGTCGAAGTTGTACCGGACCGGCAGGCGGGTGATGTTGCCGGCGGGCAGGTCCTTCGGGTCGGTCTGCCACTGCTTGGCGGTGTAGTCCCGCACGAACGCCTCGTAGAGGGGACGGCCGATCAGGGAGATCGCCTTCTCCTCGAGATTCTTCGCCTGCGACGACTCGATCTCGGCCGACTGCTCCTTGATCAGGGCGCGGGCCTCGTCCGGCGTGAAGTAGCGGCCGAAGAACTGCGAGACCAGACCCAGACCCATCGGGAACTGGTAGGCCTGGCCCTTGTGCATCGCGAAGACGCGGTGCTGGTAGTTGGTGAACTCGGTGAACTGGTTCACGTAGTCCCAGACCCGCTTGTTCGACGTGTGGAACAGGTGGGCGCCGTACTTGTGGACCTCGATACCCGTCGCGGGTTCGGGCTCCGAATAGGCGTTGCCACCGAGGTGGTGGCGACGCTCGACGACCAGTACTCGCTTCCCGAGCTGCGTTGCGGCGCGCTCGGCGATCGTCAGTCCGAAAAATCCGGATCCGACGACGATCAGGTCGTAGTCACCGGTGGAGGGCTGGGGCGCTGATGCAGCAGTCACGGAAGACCAGGGTAGGCGACCGCTGTCCTCGTGCGTGTTTCCGGTAGCCGCAGCTACCGGAAACACGCACGTCAGGCGAGCAGTGCGCGCAGCGCCGCACGGACGAATTCGGCTCCGGCGGTGCCGCCGTAGTTCGCCGCGAACCGTTCGTCGGCGACGTACATGTCGGCCAGTCCCAGCACGTAGTCGCGGTCGGGTTCGGTCTTGCCGTAGCCCGGCGTCCCCGGAAGCGATCCGAGCCACTCGACGTGCCGTCGCGCGAGCTCGAGTCCGCGGTCGCCGGCCGGGTCGAGACCGGCCTGCACGGCGGCCGTCCAGTCGGCGCCGAGCCTCGCCGCGACCGCCTGCCAGTCGCGACGCTGTTCGTCCGTCATCTCCCGCCACCAGCGGTCGCTGCTGTCGTAGGCGTCGCGGCCCCACCGTTCGATCACTTCGTCGCGGTACTGCGTGTGGTCGAAACCGTCGAACATTTCCTCTGCCATCAGTTCCTCACCTGCCTCCGTCTTGCGGATGGTCGTGCGCACCGCCTCGATGCGGCGCCCCAGCTGGCGCTGCTCGAGTTCGAGCAGCTCGAGGTGGGTGCGCAACGCCTCGGTGGTGTCGGCCTGCCCGGCGATCACCTCGCGGATCGCGGGCAGGCCGAGGCCGAGTTCCCGCAGCAGCAGGATGCGTTGCAGCTGCACCAGCGCGTCGCGGTCGTAGAACCGCATGCCGTTCGCCCCTGTCCGGCTCGGCGGGAGCACGCCCACGTCGCCGTAGTGCCGCAGGGTTCGGCTGGTGACCCCGGCCGCGCGGGCCAGTTCCTGAATGGACCATTCACGCTGTGTCGTCTGTTCACGCTGTGTCGTTTGTTCACGCTGTGTCACGGCGTTCCCTTCCTCGTGACATCCAGCGTGCATCTTGACGTTGCGTCAATGTCAACAGCGAGAACCGGACGACGAAAACGGCCGCCGGCGGGTGGAACCCGTCGGCGGCCGCCTCGTCCCCGTGATGGGTGGCTGTGTTATTCGGCGCTACCGGTTCCCGGCAGCCACTGCCGCAGGATGGAGGCGTCGAACACCTGGGCCCCGAACTCCGGTGTCCACAGGATGACCCCGTTGGTGAAGACCTGGAACTTGCCGCGCTCGTCGGGCAGCATCAGCTCGGGTCCGACGGGAGAACCGAGTTCGCCCGAGACCCCGCCCAGCTCGTTGTACTTCTCCTGGATCGCCGGGCTCTGGTCGGTGCCGAACGGGGTGATGGCGACCTCCGGGCCCGTCTCGGGGGCCGGGGTGCTCGGCGGGACGGTCGATTCCGCGCCCTCGTTGACGGTGAACCAGTCGGACCGCAGCCCCAGCTTGGCGCGGGCCTCGGCGCCCGTGGTCTCGATGCTGCGGTCGGAGCCGACCACCCGGACCCGGGTGACGCGACCACCGTCGGCACCGAGGTTGTTGCGGGTCAGCACCTCGAAGTTCTGCAGTTCCCCGACTCCGAACGCGTTGCCGATCTCGCCGGCGGTGAGGGTCTTGGCCCACTGCTGGTTCGGTGCCACCTTGTCGCCGAGGTCCTCGACGGACGGGAAGTCGCCGCCCGCGCTGTAGCCGCCGGTCGACGCCGAGAACTCGGTGCGCACGACCTTGCCGTCCCGCATCAGCACCATGCCGCGGGTGGTGCGCACGGCATCGTCGGTGCGCGGGTCCTCCTTCGCCGATCCGCCGTAGACCTGGCAGCTCTGCGTGTCGCAGGTCTGCCACTTCTCGTGGCGCTGCTCGGCGAGGGCATAGGAGCGGGCCGCGATGGCCTGGGCGCGCAGCGCCTCGGCGCCGCCGGTGTCGGCCCAGCCGGGCAGCGACTCGACGGGCACGACCGCGCGCAGGTAGTCCTCGACGGAGAGACGGTTGACGGTGCGGGCGGCGTTGCCGTCGAGCACCACCCCGATGGCGCCGCGGTAGGAAGTGCCGTCGGCGCACAGCTTGAGGTGTTCGTTCACGGGCCGGTCCTCACCGAGGTCGACGGGGTCGACCCAGGGCAGATCGGCGCGGCCCTGCCACCGCACCTCACCGGAGCAGCCGGCGGTGACGACGACGTCGGCGCCGCCGTCCGCGGTCGGCGTCAGGTGCGCGGCATCACCGGGCGCGACCTGCTGACCTGCGACGACGAGCCCGGCGTCGGAGAACACCGCGAGGGGAACGTCGTCCTGGCCGACGAGTCGCACGGCGATCGGCGTGACGTCGACGGTGCCGAGCGTGGTGCCGCCGTAGTAGTGCCCGACGATCCGTTCCGCGGTCCACCCGTCCTGCGCGTATCCGTAGGCACCCCACTGGCCCATGCCGCGGCCGTGGCCGTGGCCGTAACCGGTGAACGTGAACGGGGTGTCGGCGGAGACGGCCTGCTCGACCGTGGGTGCGCCGGACCGCACGTGCACGATGCCGC
The DNA here is from genome assembly GCF_053589115.1 of Rhodococcus sp. NPDC003383. Taxonomy (NCBI): domain Bacteria; kingdom Bacillati; phylum Actinomycetota; class Actinomycetes; order Mycobacteriales; family Nocardiaceae; genus Rhodococcus; species Rhodococcus sp. NPDC003383. Next base: position 24,061 of record NZ_JBSFRG010000015.1, read on the forward strand.
CGATCGTGGCGCCGATCAGGAGTGCGGGCGCGAGACCGAGCGTGGCGGCACGCGCGACCGCGGGCTTCCAACCGCTGCGCAGGGGCCGACCGACGATGATGCGACTTCTGCGGATTCGTCCCCTGCGGCGGTTCGGCTGTCGTGACATGCGCTGCGCTCCCTCGTTGTCTCACTCCGGGGTGCCGCGCGAACGGACAGTTCGCACGATCGGACTCGAACAAATCCTCAAGCTCAGGTTGAGGCTTAAGGTTTAATGCGACTAGTGTTGCAAGAGTGACTGAACAAGGCAACAACAGACACACCAGTCACATGAGAATCACAAGTTGCACAAAATGAGACCGAAATGCCTCAGGGAGTCGGGCTTGTAACGGAGTATTCGGTCCGTTGAGACCTGCCCCCGAACAACCGACACAGGAACGCCGAACACGAACGCAGAACACACAAGGGGAGAGCAACAGTGCCGCATCGCCGCCCGAAGCCGTCGATCGTCCTGGGTGCCGTCGCAGCCCTTGCGGTGGCCACGCCGTTCGCCGTGTCCGGCCTGACGAACGGAACGTCCGACGTCCGCACCGCGAACGAGACCACGGATGCGATCGCCGCGATCGCACCGCAGATCGCCGAGGTCGTCCTCGCGAACGCGCCCGACGTCGTCATTCCGCTCCAGGATCTGACCGGACTCAACCTTCCGGACCTGAGCATCAAGGAACTCGTCGAGGGTCTGCCCGCCATCACGCCCGCACCGAACCCCGACGCGACCGGGCTCGTCGATCGCATCGGCGCCACGGTCAAGGAGATCACCCGCGACAGCCCGTTCAGCATGGTCGCGCTGGCCGCGCGCGACGTGGCGGCAACCGACGCCCTGATCCGCTCCCGGAACGAGGACGGCAGCTGGAGCCCGTGGACGGCCACCGAGCCGATCGAGTCGACCCGGCGGGACAACGTCGCCGACAGCCGCGGCGGAACCGAACCGATCTATGTCGGTCTCACGCGCGCGGTGCAGGTGCTGCTCACGCCGCGTCCGGGACCCGAACCGACGCTCGCGGGCGCCGAGGCCCCCGCACCCGCCGAAGCTCCCGCGCCTGCCGAAGTTCCCGTGGCCGCACCGCAGGATCCGGCCCCCGAGCTCGGGTACGTCCCGGCGTCGTCGTCGCGCCCGCTGCGCGCGCAGGAGCCTGCCGCCGCGCCCACCGACGATGTCACCGCGGTGCTCATCAACCCGGGCAGCGGCGCCGCCGATGCATACCTCTCGGACGTCGCCGAGCCCATCGCGGGGAGCGGACTGAAGGTCATCACCCGCGCCCAGTGGGGTGCCGACGAGTCGCTGCGCTGCGACGAACCCACCTACGACGACTCCCTCGGCGGTGCCACCGTCCACCACACGGCCGGCAGCAACGACTACTCGAAGGCCGAGTCCGCCGAGATCGTCCGGGCCATCTACGCGTACCACGCGCAGACCCTCGGCTGGTGCGACGTCGGATACAACGTGATCGTCGACCGCTACGGGCAGATCTTCGAAGGCCGCGCCGGCGGTCTCGACCGTCCGGTCCAGGGCGCGCACGCCGGTGGGTTCAACGAGAACACCGTGGGTATCGCCATGATGGGCGACTTCTCGAGCGTGACGCCTCCGCAGGTGACGCTGGACGCGGTGGGCAAGTTCCTCGGGTGGCGGCTGAAGAAGGCCGGTCTGGATCCCAAGGGCCGCACCACCATGTACTCGGAGGGCACGTCGTTCACGCCCTACCCGCAGGGAGCCGCGGTCGATCTGCCGATCATCTTCGCGCACCGCGACGTCGGCAGCACCAGCTGCCCGGGCGACGCCGGATACGCCCAGATGAGCAAGATCCGCGACATCGCCGCCGCCGCGGCGGCGGGAGCCGGACTGTCGGTGCCGTCGAAGCCGTCGTCGCCGTCGACTTCCGAGCCCGACACCGCCGTGCTCGCAGGTGACAGCTCGACCCCGATCCCGCCGAACTCCGCCGGAGCCCCGTCGACCGGATCGGCGGACAACGCTCAGGGCCTGATCACCGAGCTGCTGCGGCTGACCGACAACTCCCCGCTCGCGCAGAAGTGGATCGCCGAAGGCGGCGAACTCGGCCGACTGGGCGCCGCGCTCACGGGTGTCCTGCTGGCGAAGGGCGGATTCGAGCACGCGGAGTTCGTCAACGGTGCGATCTACACCTCACCGAACGGCGGGGTGTGGACGGTGCTCGGCGAGATCTACAACGCGTGGAAGCAGTACGGGCTCGACGAGGGCGAACTCGGCCTGCCGATCAGCGACGAATACCGGGTACCGGACGGCTGGCGCTCGGACTTCGAGAACGGGTCGCTGATCTTCAACGAGATCACCGGCGCGGTCACGAAGGTGCTGCGCGCCTACAACGACGCCTACGAGGAGTCGCTGCGGACCGCTCCCCCGGTCGAGGCAGCGTCCGCGAATGCGGCGCCCGCCCCGGAAGCGGCCCCGGCGCCCGCCCCGGAGGCGGCTCCGGCGCCCGAGCCGGCACCGGCTCCCGCTCCCGCTCCCTGAGCGAAGAAGTTCACGGCCGCCACCAGCGCTCGAGGACACGGGCAACCCCGTCCTCGGCGTTGGTGGCGGTCACTTCGTCTGCGGCGGCCTTCGCGTCGGGATGGGCGTTCTCGACCGCCACCCCGTACCGGGCCATCGTCAGCATCGGAATGTCGTTGGGCATGTCCCCGAACGCCACGATGCCGTCCTCGGGCACCCCGAGCAGCTCGGCCGCCGCCCGGAGACCCGACGCCTTCGTCACGCCCGACGCCGAGATCTCGATCAGGCCGTTGTCCGTCGAATAGGTCACGTCCACCAGGCCCGCGAGCGCGGGCACGAGCGCGTCGGCCATCTCCCGGCTCGTCGCCGTCGCCATCCGGATGAGCAGCTTGATGGCGGGTTCGGCGATCACCTCGTGCTCGGCGAGCTCGGTGTTGTCCGGGTTCAACCACGCATGTTCGTAACCCGGGGCACTGACGAACTGGGGGCTCGCCGCGTCGTGAGCGCTCGCCGCGACCCGCTCGGCGGCCAGCCCGGCGCCCGGCAACGCGAGGCGGGCGACGTCCGCGATCCACGCCAGCTCCTCGGCGGACAGCAGCGTCGTGTGGAGAACGCGGTCGGTCGCACTGTCGTAGATCACCGCGCCGTTCGCGCACACCGACAGCGGGGCGTATCCGAGTTCCTCGACGACCGGAGGAATCCACCGCGGCGGCCGGCCCGTGGCCAGCACGAACGGCGTCCCCGACTCCACGACCGCGTGCACGGCGGCACGGGTCCGCTCCGACACGCGGTTCGCGTCGTCGATCAGGGTGCCGTCGACATCGGTGGCGACGAGGCTCGGAACGGGAGAACTCACCAAGTCACTGTCCCGGAGTCCCGGAGTCGGTGCCCGGTCCGGCCGCGCGGCCTTCCCGTTCGGCGCGTTCGCGTTCCTTGCGGGCGCGACGTTCCGCGGCGACGCGGGCGTCCTCGGCGTCGGCCTCCTCGCGACCGGGCGCCGATCCGCCGAGCCGGCGCGGCACCCAGTAGGCACCCGGCTCGTGCTCGTAGCCCTGCTGCACCTCGTGCAGCATCTTCTCCATCACCGCGTGCAGTTCCGCGGTGGTCTCCGAGGCCGGCTCGTGCGGGACGACGGGGGCGCCGACCTTGATGACGATCGGCGTGTTGGTGCGGCCCAGACGCTTGGGATGCCCCTTCGTCCACACGCGCTGCGAGCCCCAGATGATCATCGGCACGATCGGCACACCCGCCTCGAGTGCCATGCGCGCGGCACCGGACCGGAAGTCCTTCAGCTCGAAGCTGCGGCTGATCGTCTCCTCGGGGAACACGCCGACGAGTTCCCCGGAGCGGAGCGCCTCAACCGCGCGGCGGTAGGACTCACCGGCGTCGCCGCGGTCGACGGGGATGTGCTTCATCGCGCGCATCATCGGGCCGGAGATCTTGTTGTCGAAGACCTCCTTCTTCGCCATGAAGCGGATATACCGCTTGGTGGCGCGCGCCGGGATGCCCGCGTAGGTGAAGTCCATGTATCCGGTGTGGTTCATCGCGATGACCGCGCCGCCGGTCGCCGGGATGTGTTCCTCCCCGGTGATGGTGAACTTCAGGCCCTGCGCAGCGAAGAGCGTGCGCGCCACGCCGATGATGGTCCGGTAGAAGGGTTCCACGACGGCCAGAGTAGCCGGAACCGCCGGATCTGCACCGACCACGACACCCGAATCGACCCCGCTCGGGACAGTGCCGAACTGCCTGGCCGAAGTGAGCCGAACGGCGCCGCCTACCCTGGTAGGCACGCCGGTCGCCAGTTCAGGAGGGCAACGTAGTGCAGATCACCAGCGTCGGACACGCCGGGTTCCACATCCAGACCGAGGCGGGATCGATCCTGTGCGACCCGTGGGTCAACCCCGCGTACTTCGCATCGTGGGTGCCCTTCCCGGACAACACGCAGCTCGACTGGGACACCCTCGGCGACGTCGACTACCTGTACGTTTCGCACCTGCACAAGGACCACTTCGACCCGGGAACGCTGAGCAAGCACGTCAACAAGGACGCGACCGTGCTGCTGCCGGACTACCCGGTCCCGGACCTGAAGCGTGAGCTCGAGGCCCTCGGTTTCACGAAGTTCTTCGAGACCACCGACTCCGTCAAGCACACCGTGACGGGACCCAAGGGTTCGCTCGACGTCATGATCATCGCGCTGCGCGCGCCCGCCGACGGCCCGATCGGCGACTCCGGTCTCGTGGTGTCCGACGGCACGACGACCGTCTTCAACATGAACGACGCGCGGCCGATCGACATGGATCCGATGCTCGAGGCGTTCGGGCACATCGACATCCACCTGCTGCAGTACTCCGGTGCCATCTGGTACCCGATGGTCTACGACATCCCGGCCGGCACGAAGCGCAACTTCGGCAAGCAGAAGCGCCAGCGCGGCATGGACCGCTGCCGCTCCTACATCGAGCAGGTCGGGGCGACGTGGATCGTGCCGTCCGCGGGCCCGCCGGTGTTCCTCGATCCAGAGCTGCGCGACCTCAACGACGACCACGGCGACGTCGGCAACATCTTCCCGGACCAGCAGGTGTTCCTCGAGCAGCTGCGGATCCACGGCCGCGACGGCGGCCTGCTGATGATTCCGGGTTCGGTCGTGGATCTGACCGGCAGCGATCGGATGACCCTCACGCATCCGATCCCGGACGAGCAGGTCGATCGGATCTTCACCGACAAGGCCGCCTACATCGAGGAGATGGCGCAGCGGTTCGCGCCGATCATCGAAGCCGAGAAGGCGACGTGGGCGCCGGCCGAGGGCGAGCCGCTGCTCGGGGCACTCAAGGCGAAGTTCGAGCCGATCATGGCGCAGTCCGATCTGATCTGCGACGGCATCGGGTACCCGGTCGGGCTCGTGATGGGTGACGAGACCGTCGTGCTCGACTTCCCGAAGCGGGTCGTCCGCGAACCGATCGAGGGCGAGGGCAAGTACCGCTACGGCTTCCGCATCGCGCCGGAACTCGTGCGCACCGTGCTGCGCGACGACGAGCCGGACTGGGTCAACACCATCTTCCTGTCCACCCGGTTCACGGCGTGGCGCGTGGGCGGCTACAACGAGTTCCTCTACACGTTCTTCAAGTGCCTGACCGACGAGCGCATCGCGTACGCGGACGGCTGGTTCGCCGAGGCGCACGACGATTCGGCGTCGATCGAGATCGGGGGCTACGAGGTCCAGCGTCGCTGCCCGCACCTGAAGGCCGACCTGTCGAAGTTCGGTGTCGTCGACGGCACCACTCTGACCTGCAACCTGCACGGCTGGCAGTGGGACCTCGAGACGGGCCGCTGCAAGACGTCCAAGGGCCACGAGCTGCGCTGCACCAAGCTCTGATCCTGTCCCGCCCCTGCCCCGTCACCCGGTGGGGCGGGGGCGGCGGGGCAGCATGCGCGGTGCCGCGACCGCGGTCAGCAGCACCGGCACCGCGACCGCGGCGACGAGGATCGACAGCGACAGCCACGCGGACCCCACCGCGAAGCCCGCGAACAGGGCGAGCGACGCGACCTCGCTGGTCAGACCGGCCACCGACGTGACGGTCGCGCGGGCCGATCCGGACATCGCGTCCTGCATCCGCACCTCGGCGACGATCCCCGCGTTGTGCAGGGTGCCGTATCCGATGCCGATCGCGACGAATCCCGCGACTCCCCCGGCGACCGCCCCGACCGCGAGCAGCGCCGCGGCCGCGCACAGCACGACGGCCATGGTCCGCCCGGTCATGACGGCGGTCCGTCCGGCGACCGCGGCACCGACGATCTGCCCGACGACCGTGATCGACACCAGCAGCGGCGCCTGCGCGGTCGACGCACCGCCGTCACGGGCGAGCAGGCCGAAGTACTCCTCGAGCGCCAGGAACGACATCAGCACTGCCGTGAGCAGCACCGCCCGCCGGACGACCACGTCGGTGCGGATCTCGTGCGTCCCGGCGCGCAGCACCCCCACGTAGCGCGCGACGAAGGTGCCACCGTCGCTAGCGACGAAAGTGTCACCGTCGCGAGCGACGAAAGTGTCACCGTCGCGAGCGACGAAAGTGTCACCGTCGTCGGGTGCAGGTTCGGTGCTGTCGACCCGAACCGTCCGGGGTGCCGCCGGGAGCGTGAACACCAGCAGTCCGTCGACGACGGTGATCACGATCGACACCCACCCGACCAGGGCATAGCCGCCGAGGGCGTAGAGCGGACCGGCCGACGCGGTCGCGACGAACACGCTCGTCACCTCGGCGGAGTTCACGTAACCCTGGACGGTCGCGTACCGGTCCCGCGCGCCGAGTGCCGCCAGTTCCTCGTACAGCAACGCCTCGAACGTGCCGGACTTCATGGACTCGGCCAGCCCCCACAACGCGAAGCCGGCCGCGAAGCCCCAGTAGCTCGGCACCAGCATCCACAGGGCGAACGACGCGGTGAGAAGGACGGCGCTACCGAACAGCAGGGTCCGGCGCGGCACGATGTCGGCCCACGCCCCGGACGGCACCTCGGTCACGAACGCCGCGATCGACCACACCGCGAACAGCGAGGAGATCTGTGCCGTCGACAGGCCGTTGTCCTCGAACAGCAGGCCGTACACGCCGTAGAGCGGCACCAGTTCGCGCGTCGCGGAGTACGCGACGGCGCGGACGGTCAGCGATGTGGTCGGTGCAAGTCAACATCGACGGGACATGCACAGCATCGTCCCACCTCGGCGCCGCCTCATCCAGTGATTTACGGTCGACGTTGTGACCGATCGCAAACGTACCTACACGTGGGACGACCCCGCCCCCACCTCGGCTGCCAACCGTGACATGCACGGCCTCGACTTCCTGCGCGGCCTCATCGACGGCAGCATCCCGCACCACCCGACCTCGCGCACGCTCGGCTTCACGGTCACGGATGCGCGGGAGGGATTCGCCGAGGTGACGCTGGAGGTGCAGGAGTTCCACTGCAACGCCGTGGGCAGCGTGCACGGTGGGGTCGTCGCGACACTGTTCGACACCGCGATGGGCTTCTCCGTGGCGAGCACCCTCGCCCCGGGCGTCGGCTACACCACCCTCGACCTGCAGGTGCGCTACCTGCGGGCGGTGCAGCCCGGACACATCATCCGGGTGCAGGGCTTCTGCGAGCATTCGGGACGCCGGACCGCGACGTCGCGCGGCGAGGCCCGTGACGAGCAGGGCAGGCTCGTGGCGAGCGGTTCGACCACCTGCATGATCCTGGGCTGACCCGGAGGGCCACCCCAGTTCGTACCCCACCTTCGACCGAGCGAGTGGCACACCCGGTCGGTCGAAGGAGACGAGGGATACATTCGCTCGCCCAAGGCGGCCGGCACGTCGGCTCGCCGAAGGCGGCGCGACCTCAGCCGATCGGCTCGAGCACCTCACGCCCGACGAACGGAACGAGCGCTGCCGGCACCTTCACGGAGCCGTCGGCCTGCTGGTGGTTCTCGAGGATCGCGACGAGCCAGCGCGTGGTGGCGAGGGTGCCGTTGAGGGTCGCGGCGATCTGCGGCTTGCCGTTCTCGTCCCGGTAGCGGACACCGAGGCGGCGGGCCTGGAAGGTCGTGCAGTTCGACGTCGACGACAGTTCGCGGTAGCGCTCCTGCGTCGGCACCCACGCCTCGCAGTCGAACTTGCGGGCGGCGGACGAACCGAGGTCGCCGCCGGCGACGTCGATGACCCGGTAGGGCACGTCGATCGCGGCGAGCATCTCGCGTTCCCACGCCAGCAGGCGCTGGTGCTCGTCGGTGGCGTCCTCGGGCTTGCAGTAGACGAACATCTCCACCTTGTCGAACTGGTGGACGCGGATGATGCCGCGGGTGTCCTTGCCGTAGCTGCCCGCTTCGCGGCGGAAGCACGACGACCAGCCGGCGTACCGCTTCGGGCCCGCGGACAGGTCGAGGATCTCGCCCGAGTGGTAGCCGGCGAGAGGCACCTCGGAGGTGCCGACGAGGTACAGGTCGTCCTCTTCGAGGTGGTACACCTCGTCGGCGTGCTGACCGAGGAACCCGGTTCCCTGCATGATCTCGGGACGCACGAGCACCGGCGGGATCATCATCGTGAAGCCGTTGGCGGTGGCCTTCTGCGCGGCGAGCTGCAGCATCCCGAGCTGCAGCAGCGCGCCGTAGCCGGTGAGGAAGTAGAAGCGCGCACCGGACACCTTCGCGCCGCGTTCCATGTCGATCAGGCCCAGCGACTCCCCGAGCGTCAGGTGGTCCTTCGGCTCGAAGTCGAAGGTGGGCAGTTCACCGACCGTCTCGAGGGTGACGAAGTCGTCCTCACCGCCGGCCGGGGCACCCTCCTGCACGACGTTGGAGATCGCCATGTGCGCGCGGTCGAGGGCTTCCTGCGCGGCGTGCTGCTGGGCCTCGAGTTCCTTGACCTTCGCAGCGAGTTCCTTCGCTCCGGCGAGCAGGGCGGGACGTTCCTCGGGGGACGCCTGACCGACCTTCTTACCCAGCGCCTTCTGCTCGGCGCGGATGTTGTCGCCGGCGAGCACCGCGGCGCGGCGGGTCTCGTCGGCCTCGAGCAGGGCGTCGACGAGACCGGGGTCCTCACCTCGGGTGCGCTGCGAGGCACGGACGGCATCGGGATTCTCGCGGAGGAACTTGAGGTCGATCACGAGAGGGAAGCCTACCGGTGCCAGAGTTGCTGGTAGTCGTCCCTCCCGAACATCCGCGCGGCATCGTCCGCGGTGGGATAGCCGACGTAGGGGTCCGCACCGGCCGCCACGAGCGCCCGCACCACCTCTTCCGCCCCCTTGAACACCGCGCCCGCGAGGGGCGACTGCCCGCGATCGTTGAGCCGGTCGACGTCGGCACCCCGCTCGATCAGGAGATTCACGGCCCCGGGATGCGCGTGATAGGCGGCGAGCATGAGCAGGGTGTCGCCGGTGCCGTTGGTGAGATTCACCGGGCCGCCCGCATCGAGAAAGGCGGCGAGCGTGTCCGCGTCACCGGCCCGCGCCGCGTCGAACATCCGCTGGGCGATTTCCTGGACTTCGGGATCGATCGGATCGTCCGTCACGAACACCGAAATTACTCCCCACACCGGCGCCAGGCATGATGGATGACGATGGCCGAGGAGAAAGAACAGCAGTCCACGCGGCGCCCGCCGTCCGCGAAGCTGACCCGTCGCGCACCGTCAGCGCAGCTGACCCGTCGCGCATTGATACTGGTCGCCGCGGGCGCGGTTCTCGCCGCCGTCGCGACCGCCGTGTTCGCCGGGTTCGGCGACTCCGACGACGAGACCCCCACGGGCAGCGCGCTGCGCACGACCGGGGCGGTGGCCGGTGAAGCGTTCGGTACCGCGGTCGCCGGGGACTGCCTGACCTGGTCGGCGATCGACGCCAGCGATCTGGAGAAGGTCGACTGCGCACAGACCCACCTGTTCGAGGTGGTCGAGGACATCGACCTGAGCGTGTTCCCGGGCGCGGAGTGGGGTCCGGGCTCGCGATTCCCGTCGGTCCTGCGGTTCACGGAACTGCGCGACGAACATTGCGCGCCCGCCGCCATGGATTACCTGCAGGGTCGTTTCGACCCGCACGGCAAGTTCAGCGTCGGCCTCATCAATCCGGGTGAAGCCGGCTGGGAAGCCGGCGAACGCACCCTGCGATGCGGGCTGCAGTTCTCGTCGACGACCGGCAATCTGCTGCCGATCGAGGGTCGCGTCGCCGATCAGGACCAGTCCCGCGCGTGGGAGGTCGGCACCTGCATCGGCATCAACAACGGGGTGCCCGCCGATCCGGTGGACTGCGCGCAACCGCACGCGTTCGAGGTCGCCGCGGTGGTGGACATGTCCGCCCAGTTCCCCGGCGGGGTGCCGAGCACGGAGGACCAGGACAAGTACCTCGAGGCGACGTGCACCGAGACCACCAACGCCTACCTGGGCGATCCGGAGGCACTGCGCAACAAGACGCTGACGCTGTTCTGGGACAACCTGGACTTCGACAGCTGGCTCGCGGGCAGCCGCAAGGTGAACTGCTCGGTCGGCAAGCAGGTCGACGGGGGTGGATTCGCGTCGATCACCGGTTCGGCGAAGGGCGACATCCTGATCGACGGCCAGCCGCCGGTCCCGCCGCCGCCGGTGCCGGAGGGGCGGTCGCTGCCGACCCCGCTGCCGGGTGCGGCTCCGCTCCCGGGCGGCACGCGATGAGTGTCCGGATGGACGAGGAACGCTTCGAGGAACTGGTCTCCGAGGCGTTGGACCTGATTCCGCAGCAGCTCGCCGAGGCGATCGACAACGTGGTGGTGCTCGTCGATGCGCGGCACGACGAGGAGCCGGACCTGCTGGGCCTCTACCACGGGATTGCGCTGACGGAACGCGACTCGCACTATGCCGGGTCGCTGCCGGACACGATCATCGTCTACCGGGACGCGATCCTCGACATCTGCGAGTCCGAGGACGATGTGGTGCACGAAGTGGCGGTCACCGTGATCCACGAGATAGCGCACTACTTCGGAATCGAGGAGGACCGCCTCCACGAACTGGGCTGGGGCTGACCGGACCGGCCGCCCCAGCGCGTGTTCTACAAGCCTGTTGTTCTACGAGCTCAGTTGTTCTACGAGCTCGGTTGTTCTACGAGCTCGGTTGTTCTACGAGCTCAGCGCGTCACTTGTTGCGCTGCATGAAGTGCGGGTTGACCGTCGAGATCCACAGCAGTGCCAGCGATCCCAAGATCACCTGCAGCACCACGATGATCACCACAGCCACGCCCACGATTTCGAGAATGTCACCCATGCCGTAGGACCTTACATTGTCGGGTCTGCGGCCCCTCGGGCTGCACTCGCGAACGGCCCTTCGAGGACCGACCATCGACCCGCAGCCTGCAACCCCGATGAACGGTCACCATTGACTGTTTAATGGTGAGGGCCCTACGCTCGGCAGCATCCCGCGACCGAGAGGCGACCACCGTGACGAACACCGAGCGCCCTGCTGTTGTCGAACGTTGGCACCGCGTGACCGAGACGAAGGACCTCGCCGCGCTCGACGCGCTGATCGCCGACGACGCCGTCTTCCGGTCTCCGGTCGTCTTCACCCCGCAGGAAGGCAAGGCCGCGACGCTCGCCTACCTCCGTGCGGCGGTGACCGTGTTCGGCGACGGCACCGGATTCCACTTCGTCGGCGAGTGGTACGCCCCGAACTCGGCGGTGCTCGAGTTCGTCGCCGATCTCGACGGGGTCCAGGTCAACGGGGTGGACATGATCGAGTGGGACGAACACGACCGCATCACCCGATTCACGGTCATGGTCCGCCCGATCAAGGGCCTGCAGGCACTGATCCCCCGCATGGCCGCCCAACTCGGCCAAGCCTGACCCCCCTACCCTCAGGAGAAAATCGATGAGTCTGCCGCCCGTCCTGCGCGACCGCCTGCGCCTGCCCGTCGTCGCCTCGCCGATGTTCATCGTGTCCAACCCGGACCTGGTGATCGCGCAGTGCAAGGCAGGGATCGTCGGTTCGTTCCCGACGCTCAACGCGCGCCCACAGTCGCAGCTGCGCGAATGGCTGATGCGGATCACCGAGGAACTGGCCAAGCACGACGCCAACAATCCCGATTCGCCGGCGGCCCCGTTCGCGGTGAATCTCATCGTCCACAAGTCGAACGACCGGCTCGCCGAGGACCTCGCGACCGTCGTCGAGTTCGAGGTGCCGATCGTCATCACCTCGCTCGGCGCCCGGCAGGACGTCAACGACGCCGTGCACTCCTACGGCGGCATCGTGCTGCACGACGTCATCGACAACCGGTTCGCGAAGAAGGCGATCGAGAAGGGCGCGGACGGTCTGATCGCGGTCGCCGCCGGGGCGGGCGGTCACGCCGGCACCCAGTCGCCGTTCGCGCTGATCCAGGAGATCCGCACCTGGTTCGACGGTCCGCTGCTGCTGTCCGGGTCGATCGCGCACGGCAACTCGATCCTGGCCGCGCAGGCCGCCGGCGCCGACCTCGCGTACGTCGGCTCGGCGTTCATCGCGACCACCGAGGCCAACGCGTCGGACGCCTACAAGCAGATGCTGGTCGATTCGACCGCGTCCGACATCGTCTACACGAACCTGTTCAGCGGCGTTCACGCCAACTACCTGCGCGGCAGCATCGCCGCGGCGGGCATGGACCCGGACAATCTCGAGACCTCGGATCCGTCGAAGATGAACCTGGGGGCCGAGACCGCCACGGACGGCGGCGCGCGCGGTCCGAAGGCGTGGCGGGACATCTGGGGCGCCGGGCACGGCGTCGGATCGATCGAGGCCGTCACGTCCGTCGCGGATGTCGTCGACCGCTTCCGCGCCGAATACGCCGACGCTCGCGCGCGCCTGGCCCTGTAAACGCCGGAAGAAGACAGACCGCGGGCGTGGGACGGTGACGTCCCACGCCCGCGTGACTGTCAGAGTTCGTTGTAGTGCGTGAGTTTCGGCGCACCGGCCAGCAGCGGACCGAGATCGGTGATCGCTCCGGGGCCGGCGCGGAACTTGCGGTAGGCGGTGTCGTGCTCCTCCGACTGCCACTTCTCGACGATGACCCAGCGGGCCTCGTTGCCCTTGTCGACCAGGATCTCGATGCCGAGGCAGCCGTCGAATTCACGCGTCTCGCCGAGCACCCGCTCCATGACCTTCTTCGCGTCGTCGAGGGCGTCGGGCTTGAACTCGAGTTCCAGCAGGGCAGTGAGTGACATGTTCATCCTTTTCGGGGAGAGTGTGTCCGGTGTCACCGGTTTACCCAACAATTACCGAAGACCTTTGCTCACGCAATGGGTCTGCCCGCTTTTTCCCACCACGTGGCGCGCGGCCGCTAAGGTCACGGCGATGAGCGACACCACGACCGATTCGCCACTGGCCGGTGACGAGATCACCGCGCTCGACGACTGGATGAGCGCCCGCGGCTTCGGACCCGGCCCGGTCACCGACCTCGAGCAGCTGACCGGCGGAACCCAGAACCTGATGGTCCGGTTCACCCGCGGCGACCGCTCGTTCGTGGTGCGGCGCGGCCCGCGCCATCTGCGACCGCGCACGAACGACGTGCTGCGCCGGGAGATGCGGATACTGGACGCCCTGTCCGGCACCGACGTTCCGCATCCGCGTCTGATCGCGGCGTGCCCCGAGGAGGACGTCTGGCCCGGTGCCGCGTTCTACCTCGTCGAACCGGTCGACGGCTTCAACGCGTTCGTGGCGCTACCCGAACCGCACGCCTCCGATCCGGAGATCCGGCACCGAATGGGCCTGTCTATGATCGACGCCCTCGCGACCCTCGCGTCCGTCGACCACACCGCCATCGGCCTGGGCGATTTCGGGCACCCGGAGGGTTTCGTCGAACGGCAGGTCCCCCGGTGGCTGCGCGAACTCGAGTCCTACACGGCGCTCGACGGGTATCCGGGTGAACCGCTGCCGGGTGTCGGCGCAATCGCGGACTGGCTGGCACGGTCGGTGCCGCAGCGGTGGACACCGGGAATTCTGCACGGCGACTACCACATCGGCAATGTGATGTTCTCGCCGTCGTCACCGGAGGTCGCGGCGATCCTCGACTGGGAGATGTGCACGATCGGCGACCCGTTGCTCGACCTCGGCTGGCTCCTCGCGACTTGGCCGGAGCACGGCAACGACGAGAGCACGATCGGCGGTGCCCTCGGCGACGCGGGCGGTCTCGCGACGCGAGACGAGCTCGTCGAACGTTATGCGGCGCAATCGGATCGGGATCTGTCCGCTCTCGACTGGTATGTGGTGCTGGCCTGTTTCAAACTCGGCATCATCCTCGAGGGCACCTACGCGCGGGCATTCGCGGGCAAGGCCGACCCCGAGGTCGGGCAGCGGTTGCATGCGACGACGCTGAGCCTGTTCCGCCGCGCTCTCGAACGGATCGGGCAGGGCTGAATCCCCGCCCGATCCTCCTCGTCAGAAAATGCTGTATCCGCCGTCGATCAATGTCGAACTGCCCGTCTGGAATCCGGACGCGTCGCTCGCGAGGTACACGGCGATGCCCTCGAAGTCCTCGGGGGTCGCCCAGCGTCCCAACGGCACCCTGGAGATGACGTGGGAGTTGAAGTTCTCGGACTCGACCAGCGGACCCGTCATGTCCGTCGCGACCCAGCCCGGCAGCACGCTGTTGACGCGAATGCCGTAGCGCGCCAACTCGACCGCGCACCCGTTGGCCAGGGCCAGGACCCCGGCCTTGGACGCGCCGTAGGCCTGGTTGCGTCCCGCGCCCTCGTGCGCACCGAGGCTCGACGTGACGATCACCGATCCGCCGACCCCCTGGGCGACCAGGTACTTGGTGGTCTCGCGCAGCGTGAAGTACGCGCCGTCGAGGTTGGTGTCCATCACCTTCCGGTAGTTCTCGGTGGTCGATTCGACGAACTTCGCCAGCGGCACACTGATTCCGGCGTTGACGACGACCACGTCCAGCCCGCCGAGTTCCTCGACGGTGGCGGCGGTCGCGTCGACGACCGCCTGCTCGTCGGCGACGTCGACCGATCGGGTGACGATCCGGCCACCGAATTCCGCGAGCCCCGACGCCGCGGCCTCGAGCTTACCTGAACTGCGGCCCCAGAGCGCCACATCCGCGCCGGCACGGGCGAGGCCGCGGGCCATTCCCAGACCGATACCGGCGGATCCGCCGGTGACCAGCGCGCGCTTACCCGTCAGGTCGAACATGCTCACTCCTCACGTGGAGGTGATGGGAACCCAGTCGGTCCCGGGCTCCCATCACCCAACGGGATCAGGCGAATTCGGACGCGATGTCGCGGCCGATGATCTCCTTCATGATCTCGGTGGTGCCGCCGTAGATCGTCTGGATGCGGGCGTCGACGTAGGCGCGCGCGATCGGGTACTCCATCATGTAGCCGTAACCACCGTGCAACTGCACACCGCGGTCGACGACACGCTTCTGCAGCTCGGTCGCCCACCACTTGGCCTTCGACGCATCCACCGCCGTGAGCTCGCCGGCGTTGAGCGCGAGCACGCACCGGTCGATGTGCGACTCGGTGACCTCGATCTCGGTGAGCATCTCGGCGAGCACGAAACGGGTGTTCTGCAGGTCGCCGATCGGCTTGCCGAATGCCTTGCGCTCGAACGCATACCGCTTGGTCCACTCGTACGCGGCGCGGGCCGACGTGATCGCGGAGACGGCGATGCCGATACGCTCGAGCGGCAGGTTCTCCATGAGGTGGAAGAACCCGCGACCCTCGCCACCGAGGAGGTTCTCCGCCGGCACCCGCGCGTCCTCGAAGACGAGCTCGGCGGTGTCCTGGGCCGCGAGGCCCACCTTGTGCAGCTTGCGTCCACGGCTGAATCCGGGGGTGTCGCGCTCGACCACGATGAGCGAGAATCCCTTGGCGCCGGCACCCGGATCCGTCCGGCACACGACGATCACCAGATCGGAGTGGATACCGTTGGTGATGAACGTCTTCTGGCCGTTGATGACCCATTCGTCACCGTCGCGCACGGCGGTGGTCTTGACGCCCTGCAGGTCCGATCCGGCGCCCGGTTCGGTCATCGCGATCGCGCCGATCACCTCGCCGGCCGCCATGCGCGGCAGCCAGCGGGCCTTCTGCTCCTCGGTACCGAGATGCAGGATGTAGGGAATGACGATGTCGTCCTGCAGTGCGAGGGTCGCGCCGAAGGACGTGGTGCCGGTGCGCGCGATCTCCTCCTGGACGACGTGCCGGAACCGGAAATCGGTGACGCCGGAGCCGCCGAACTCCTCCGGCACACCGAGACCCAGGATCCCGGACTTGCCCGCCTCCAGGTAGACGTTGCGGTCGATGAGCCGCTCTTCTTCCCAGCGTTCGTAGTTCGGCACGACCTCGCGGGCGAGGAACTCGCGCACGGTCTCCCGGTACGCCTCGTGGTCGGCTTCGAACAGTGTGCGTTTCATGGTGTCCCCCAATATTTCTGTGGTCAGGCGTTCACGCGCGACATCATGCCCGCGAGACGCTCGGAGATCAGTGCTTCGGCCTCGGCGACGATGCGCTCGACGAGCTCACCGGCCGTGGGGATGTCGTGGATGATGCCCTGGACCGTTCCGACGGTCCAGATGCCCGCCTCGGGATCACCGTTCTCGTACACGAGGCGGCCGCGGGCACCGGCGACCAGTTCGCGCACGTCCTCGAACTTCCCTCCGCGGTCGAGGATCTCGACGACCTCCCGGCTGACGGTGTTGCTCGCGACGCGCGCGGTGTTGCGCAGCGGCCGGAAGATCAGTTCCGTGTCGGTCTCGTTCGCCGCGACGATGGCTTCCTTGATGTTCCGGTGGATCGGCGATTCCTCGGTGCACATGAACCGGGTGCCCATGTTGATGCCGTCGGCACCGAGCGCGAGCGCCGCGACGAGACCGCGGCCGTCGCCGAATCCACCCGACGCGATCATGGGGATGGTGATCTGCTCGGCCGCGGCGGCGATGAGCACCAAGCCCGGCACGTCGTCCTCACCCGGGTGACCGGCGCATTCGAAACCGTCGATGCTGATGCCGTCGACACCGATGTCCTGCGCCTTGACCGCGTGCCGGACGCTGGTGCACTTGTGCAGCACCTTGACACCGGCGGCATGGAAGTCGGGCAGGTGCGGTCCCGGATTGGAACCGGCCGTCTCGACGATCTTGACACCGGATTCGATGATGACCTGGCGGTATTCGTCGTAGGGCGGCGGGGTGATCGCCGGCAGGATCGTCAGATTCACGCCGAACGGCTGGTCGGTGAGCTCGCGGGTGCGGGCGATCTCCTTCGCGAGATCCTCGGGTGTGGGCTGGGTCAGCGCGGTGATCATGCCGAGCGCGCCCGCGTTGGCGACGGCGGCGACGAGTTCGGCGCGGCCGACCCATTGCATGCCGCCCTGCACGATGGGGTGGCGGACTCCGAAGGTCTCGGTGAAGGCGGTGGACAGCACAGTGGTTCTCCTGGGATCAGGCGGGGCTGCGGTATCCGACGATGCGCAGCGCGATGTTTCGGTATCGGTCGGCGACCTCGTCCGGCGTCAGCGGCCCGTCGATCTGGTACCAGCGGGCGATGGACTGGCACATGCCGAGCAGCGCGCGCACGGTTTCCTCGATGTCGTCGACGTCGAATACCTTCTGCTCCACGCCGTCACGGACGAGGTCGAACACGATGAGCTCGAGCCGTTTCCGGGTTGCCGCGTAGGTGCGCCGGTTCTCCGGGGACACGTGCCGTAGTTCGGAATCCAGGCTGGAGCGCTTGGCGCGGTAGGTCATGTTGAGAACGATCGCCTCGACTGCGTTGGCGAAGCGGGCGACCGGGTCGGCGCCGCCGTCCTCGACCGCGGCGCGGACACGGTCGATGAGGTCGAGAACGGCGGCGTCGAGCAGCGTCACGAGAACGGCTTCCTTGTTCTCGTGGTGGTAGTACAGCGCGGGTACCGTCACGCCGACCCGGCGGGCCAGGTCGCGGACGGTGGTGCCGTGGAAGCCGTTCTCGCCGAAGGCTTCCAGGGCGTGTTCGAGGATGGGGCCGAGCTGCAACGGTTCGAACACCCGCCAGTCGGCGGAGAACTCCGGTTCGCGTTGCGCAGTCATCGGCCCCGTCCTCTCACATCGTCGATTCAGCGCGGGGCCATGCGGATGGCACCGTCGAGACGGATGGTCTCGCCGTTGAGCATCGGGTTGGCGACGATGTGCGCGGCCAGGGCACCGTACTCGGAGGGATCGCCGAGGCGGGCCGGGTGCGGAACCTGCGCGCCGAGGGACTTCTGGGCCTCCTCGGGCAGCGAGCCGAGCAGCGGGGTCTTGAACAGGCCCGGCGCGATGGTGACGACGCGGATCAGCAGCGACGCGAGGTCACGGGCGATCGGCAGGGTCATGCCGACGACGCCGCCCTTGGACGCGGAGTACGCGGCCTGGCCGATCTGGCCGTCGAAGGCCGCGACGGAGGCGGTGTTGATGATGACGCCGCGCTCGCCGTCGATCGGCTCGGTCTTGGCGATGCGCTCCGCGGCGAGACGGATGACGTTGAACGTGCCGAACAGGTTGACGTTCACGACCTTCTTGAAGTCGTCGAACGGGAACGCGCCGTTCTTGCTGACGGTCTTGATGGCGTTGCCGATGCCGGCGCAGTTCACCGCGACACGCAGCGGGCCGAGCGACTCCGCCAGGTCGAGCGCCTCGGCGACGGCAGCCTCGTCGGTGACGTCCGCGGCGGCGAAACGCACGCGGTCGCCGAGCTCCTTGGCGACGGTCTCACCGTTGGACGACGGCAGGTCGATGATGACGACCTGGGCGCCGTCGGCGACCAGAGCCTTGACGGTGGCCAGGCCGAGGCCCGAGGCACCACCGGTGACGACGGCAACGCTGTCGTTGACGATCATGTTCACACCTTTCGAATCGTGTTGCGGATCAGAGTCGTTCGATGATGGTGGCGTTGGCCATGCCCGCGCCCTCACACATCGTCTGGAGACCGTACCGGCCACCCGTGGCCTCGAGGTGATTGACCAGGGTGGAGAGCAGGCGGGTGCCCGAGGAGCCGAGGGCGTGGCCGAGCGAGATGGCCCCACCCCACGGGTTGAGCTTGGCGGGATCGGCGTTCAGCTCGTGCGCCCAGGCGAGCGGGACGGGCGCGAAGGCCTCGTTGACCTCGTAGGCGTCGATGTCGTCGATGGTCAGGCCGGCCTTGGCGAGCACCTTCTTCGTCGCCGGGATGGGCGCGGTGAGCATGAACAGCGGGTCGTCACCGATGACGGAGAACGACACGAAGCGGGCACGCGGGGTCAGGCCGAGCTTGTTCGCCATCTCCTCGCTCATGATGAGGGCGGCCGACGCGCCGTCGGTGAACGGCGAGGAGTTGCCGGGGGTGATGATCCACTGCGCCTCGGGGAACCGGGCCGCGTACTCGTCGGTGTAGAACGACGGCTTCAGGCCCGCCAGGCCCTCGACCGTGGTCGAGGCGCGCACCGTCTCGTCGACCTTGTGCTCGACCTGCTCACCCGCAGCGTTGGTGACCGTGATCGGCACGATCTCCTTGTCGAAGTGCCCGGCGGCGATCGCGGCGGCGGCGCGCTGGTGCGACTGCGCGGAGAACGCGTCGAGCGCGTCGCGGTCGAACTTCCACTTCGCGGAGATCAGCTCGGCGGAGATGCCCTGGTTGACCAGGCCTTCGGGGTAGCGGGCGGCGACACCCGGGCCGTTGGCGTCCTTGCCGATCGAGGCCGTGCCCATCGGGACGCGGCTCATCGACTCGACACCGCACGCGATCGCGATGTCGTAGGCGCCGGCGATGACGCCCTGCGCGGCGAAGTGGGCGGCCTGCTGGCTCGAGCCGCACTGGCGGTCGATCGTGGTGGCCGGGACCGACTCGGGGAAGCCCGCGGACAGCAGAGCGGAGCGCGAGATGTTCAGCGCCTGCTCGCCGACCTGCTGGACGCAGCCGCCGATGACGTCGTCGACCTGCGCGGGGTCGATGCCGTTGCGCTGCACGATCTCCCGCAGCACGTGCGCGAGGAGCTCGACGGGGTGGGTGCCGGACAGGGCGCCGCCGGGCTTACCCTTGCCGACCGCGGTGCGGACGACGTCGACGATGACAGCAGTGGTCATGGCGAATTCCTTTCGGGGGAAGTTGGTTACGGTCCGGCGCCTCGGCAGGGGACGTGACGCCGGACCGGGTTCGTGGGGTCAGCGGCCCTTCCAGACCGGTTCACGCTTCTCGGCGAAGGCGGTCGGGCCCTCCTTCGCGTCCTCGCTGGTGAAGACGACCTTCATCGAGGCGATGTTGGCGTCCCACGCGGCGGAACCCCAGTCATCGGCGTGCGCGGTCCGGTGGATCATCGCCTTCGACTCGCGCACCGACAGCGGCGCGTTCGCGGCGATCTTCTCGGCGAGCTCGAGGGCGACCTCGAGCGCGGTGCCGGCCCGAGCGATCCGGTTGACCAGGCCCAGCTCCTTGCCCTCTGCGGCCGTGATCGGTTCGCCGGTGAGGGCGAGTTCGAGCGCGATCTTGCGCGGGATCTGCTGCTGCATGCGGATGACACCGCCCGCGGCGGCGAACAGGCCGCGCTTGACCTCGGGCAGGCCGAGCTTGGCCTCCTCGTCGACGACGGCGAGATCGGACGCGAGCACCAGCTCGGTGCCGCCACCCAGCGCGAATCCGTTGACGGCGGCGATGGTCGGCTTGCTGATCCAGTGCTGGACGTAGCCGGCGAAGCCCCACTCGGGATGGCCGTCGGCGGCGGTGTTCTCGCCCGCGGCGAGCGCCTTGAGGTCCGCACCGGCGCAGAACGCGCGGCCCGCACCGGTGATCACGACGACGCGCACGTCGTCGTCCGCCTCGGCCTGCTCGAGCAGGGTGCCGACGGCGGTGGACAGCGCCGCATTGACGGCGTTGAGCGCCTTGGGGCGGTTGAGCGTGATGAGGGCGACGTTGCCGCGGCGCTCGTACAGCGCGGCGGGTTCGGTGGTGGTCGCTTCGTCGGCCATCGATTTCCTTCCCAGGCTCTACTTATCGATCGCTAAAAGGACTACCACGGATCGATCGCTCGGTCAACGGCTCCGCTTACCTAGCGCACGATCGGTGGGCTCTGGTAAGGATGAGCCTTGTGTCGCGGACCACGGTGCACGTCCGCGACGGTCGACCCATCGACGAGGAGACCCCGATGCAGGCAGTTCAACTGACCGAGACGACCGGCCCCGACGGCCTGCGCCTGGTCGACATCCCCGAACCCGACGCCTGGGCCGGCTCGGTGATCGTGGATCTGCACGCCGCGGGCGTCTCGTTCCCCGACCTGCTGCAGACCAGCGGCTCCTACCAGGTGGTGCGCCCCCTGCCGTTCGTCCTCGGCGTCGAGGGCGCCGGCATCGTGCGCTCCGCACCGGCGGACAGCGGCCTGACCGCCGGACAGCGCGTCGCCGTCCTCGCCGTCGGCGGCGCCTGGCAGCAGACCGTCGCCGTGGACGCGAATTCCGTTTTTCCCCTACCGGATTCGGTGTCGCTGACCGCCGGCGCGGGATTCCTCATGAACTACCTGACCGTCCACTTCGCGCTCGACGAACGCGCCCGCTACCGCCCCGGTGAAACCGTGCTCGTGCACGGCGCCGCGGGCGGCGTCGGCGTCGCCGCCCTCCAGGTCGCGGCGGCGCTCGGTCTCGAGACCGTCGCAGTGGTGAGCACCGAAGCGAAAGCCGAAGTGGCCCGGGCCAATCGCGCCACCCACGTCGTCCCGGCGGACGGCTTCAAGGACCGTGTCCTCGAGTTGACCGGTGGCCGCGGCGTCGACATCATCCTCGACCCCGTCGGCGGCGACCGTTTCACCGACAGCCTGCGCAGCCTCGCCCCCAACGGGCGGGCCGTCGTGCTCGGTTTCACCGGCGGGGAGATCCCGACCGTGAAGGTCAATCGTCTTCTGCTGCGCAACACGTCGGTGGTCGGCGCCGGCTGGGGCGAATACGTCCGCACGTTCCCCGACTACCCGGCCCGCCAGTGGGCGCAGCTCGAACCGCTGCTGCGATCCGGCGCACTGCAGGTCCCCGAACCCACGCTCCACTCGATGACCAGCGCAGCCGACGCACTGCTGTCCCTCGCCGACCGGACCGCGACCGGCAAGGTCGCGCTCTCCCTCCAACCCTGAACCGACAGGAGCCCTCATGAGCACCGACATCCCCGGCGTCGACAGCCTCGTCGACGACGGCGTCCTGCGCGTCACGATCAACCGCCCCGCCCGCATGAACGCGGTCACCGCCGAAACCGTCGAGGCGGTCGCCGACGCGTTCGAGAAGCACGCCGACGACGCGTCCGTGCGCGTCGCGGTCCTCACCGGCGCGGGCCGGGCATTCTGCACCGGCGCGGACCTCTCGGGCAGGGACCTCACAGGTCCTCCGAGCCCTGCGATCATCGACGCCGCGAACCGCGCGGTCGCGGCCATTCGTGCGTTCCCGCGTCCCGTGATCGGGGCCGTCAACGGACCCGCGGCCGGTGTCGGCGTCTCGCTGGCTCTGGCGTGCGATCTGACGGTCGCCGCCGAGTCGACGTACTTCCTGCTCGCGTTCACCAAGGTCGGGCTCATGCCGGACGGCGGCGCGTCGGCGCTGGTGGCCGCGTCGATCGGGCGGGCCCGCGCGCTGAAGATGGCGCTGCTGGCCGAGCGCCTGCCCGCCCCCGAGGCCGTCGCGGCCGGCCTGATCGCCGACACCTACCCCGACGAGGGATACGCCGACGCGATCGAGGCGCTGGCGCAGCGGATCGCCGACGGGCCTTCGGATGCATTCGGTTCCACGAAGGCCGCGATCAATGATGCGACGCTGACCGAACTCGACGCCGCGTTCGCCCGGGAACGTGCCGGCCAGCTGAAACTGCTCGCCGCCGAGGACTTCCGCGAGGGCGCGACCGCGTTCATGGAGAAGCGACCGGCGGTCTACCGCAAGCGCTGACCCGGCGATCGGGTCACGGGGCGGTCGGGCCGACGACGGTCAGGCCGCCCCGACCGTTTTCAAAGCGATCGTCACGTACTTCGCCGCGACCTCTTCCGGGGTGAGTGTGCCCTGGGAGTGGTACCAGCGCGGGATGGACTGGCACATACCGAGGAGCGCGCGGGTGGTCTCCGCGGGGTCGTCGACGTCGAACACGCCGGCCGCGGCCCCTTCCTCGACAATGCTGCGGACCAACTGCTCGACACCCTTGCGGACGGCGCGATAACGCTGCCGGTTCTCCGGGCTCAGATACCGCGACTCGCCCTCGAGGGCCGCGAGGCGCGCGCGCAGCGTCATCCGCAGCACGATGGCCTCGATGACGTTGGACAGCCGCTTCACCGGATCGTCGCCGCCGTCGGCGTCCGCGGCGTGCGCCCGCGCGAGCACATCGCTGGTCGACAGCTCCAGCAGCGCGATGAGGAGCCCTTCCTTGTTCTCGTGGTGGTAGTACAGGGCCGGAACCGTCACGCCCACGCGCCGCGCGATCTCGCGCACCGACGTGCCGTGGAAGCCGGTCTCGTAGAACGCGTCGAGCGCGGCGGACAGGATCGGGGTGAGCTCGGTCTCCTCGAGCTTCCGCCAATCCGGCACGGCCACCCCGTCGGTGACGGTGTCGCCGGTGGAAGTTCCCATTACCGCATCCCAACCTATCGATCGCTCTGTCACTGACGGGCTCGAGGATACCGGCACAAATCGAACGGAACCGATCCGGACCGCGGCGCGTCCAACCCTTCGACGGCGCAGGGATCGCCACCCGCGCCCACACACGCACCCGAGATGTCAGGAGAACGGCCCGTGCCCGACCACATTCGCGTCGATCCCGACGCTCTGCTCCTCGCCGCCGCCGAACTCGAGGCGCTCGCGCTGCGTCTCGAAGCGTCCGTCCAGGCCGCGGATCCGGCTCTGGATGTGCCCCCACCCGGCTCGGAAGAGGTGTCGCGGCTGATCTCGCAGCACTTCGGCGGGCTTACTGCGAGCTTCAGGCCGGCGGCCGTCCAGGGCATCGAGGAACTGCGGACCGCAGCGCTGACCATCCGCAGCCAGGCCGCGCACTACACCGATCTCGAGGCACGCCGGGTCGTCGCCCTGCACGCCACGATGTGACCGACTTCTCCGGACGCGCAGTCAGAAAGGTAGAGAACCGATGACGCTCGGAATGACCGGGGTGGTGTGGCTGCCGCGGGGCGCCACCGTGAACTCGACGAGCCTGACCACGGGGACGGGACCGCTGCCGATCGGCGCGGCCGGACCGGCCTGGGCCGCGGTCGCCGCGGCCTTCGCGGACGCGGACCTCACCCTCACCCGGGTCGCGGCGGAACTGGGTCTCGGCTGGGAGGGCACGACCGGCGGTTCCGCGATCACCTCCCTCGGCCCGTTCATCGCGTGGACGCAATCGGTCGTCGGGGAGGCCACCGCGGCGGCGCAGAAGGCCGCGGTCGGGTCGGCGGCGTACGCGACCGCGCTGATCGCGATGCCGAGCCTGCCCGAGATCGCCGCGGTCCAGGCCGCGAAGGCCACCGCCTACACGGCGGGCGGCGCGGTCAACGGTGCTGCTGCGGCCGCGGAGGCCGCGGAGAAGGCGCTCGATCTGCGGGCGGCCGCCGCGATGGAGGCCTACGAGGCGGCGACGGTGTTCGCCGCGGTCCCGGACCGGTTCACCGCCCCGCCGTCGCTGACCGCCGACGCGCCCGCATCGATCGGTGTGCAGGAACTCGCGGCGGTCGCCTCCCGTATGGGACGCACCGAGCACGTGCAGTTCTCCGATCCGGTGCAGTCCGTCGTCGACGGTGCCCACTCGGTGGCCTCGCGCGTCGGTGAAGCCCTGGGCAACGGGGATGTGCTCCGCAGCGTGGGCGGAGAGGCCGGACGGGTCGCGGCCGAGGTCGCGGCGTCCGGCGGGAGCGGTGTCGCCGGATCGGCGGCGCCGCAGGTCGCATCGCTGTTCGGGCAGGGACACGCGTCCACCGTCGCGACGTCGACGTACACGCCGGGCACCGGTCTCGGCGCCGGGTCCGCACCGGCCGCGGTGCACTCCGCGACGATCACCGGATCCGGAACGATCGCCGGTCCTTCGGGGCTCGGCGCGATTCCGACAGCAGGAGGGCTCGCCGCCGCGGGCGGAACCGCGGCCGGGATCTCCTCGATCGGAGCCACCGCCGGCGGAACCGCGACCGGCACCGCGACCGGCCCGGTCCGCGGCGACCTCCGGGTCCCCGGCGACCCGATCGGCGGCCCGGCCGCTCCCGCACACGGCATCGGATCGGCGGCCGCCCGAGCGGCGGACGGCGGCAGTGACGACGACCGAGGCGAGCAGACCCGCACCGACTTCCGTCCCACCGTCGAGCACTTCGCCGACGGCCGCACCGTGGTCCCCGCCGTGCTCGGCGCCGACCCGGAACCGGGCCGGTGATCGCCATCGACACGCTCGGCGTCCTCGCCGGATCCGCGTCACCGGGACCGGTCCCGGTCAGCGACGACGAACTGCACGTCCTGCTCGGAATGGCGGCGGTACCGGAGGTGCCGGTCGTGCTGATGCATCGTCATCACCACGACAGCGACACCGAGCGGCAGGTCGCGCGCACCCGGGCCGCCGACGGACTCGCCGCGCGCGGCCTGGTCCGGGCCGGAGTGGCACACCCGATGATCGTCGACCGGCTGCGCACCCTGGGCCGGCCGGCGTGGGAGATCGCGGTTCGGCGACTCCACGACGGCGCCGCCGACCGGTTGTGCCTCGCGCACGGCAGCGCCGAGGCCGGGGTGTCCGGCGCCGGCTCGCGGACGGTGACCGTGCGGGCCGTGCCCGGCGGTTTCGTCCTCGACGACGTCGACGCCGGTTCCGTGTCCCCGATCGTGCAGATGCTCGGCCCGGCCGAACCGGCGCGCACCGCCGGGGTCAGCCTGCCGACCGCGCGACTGTCCGCGGCACTGAACGAGGGGGCCAGGGACGGTGCGCGCACCACCCGGCTGCTGGCGGAGGCCGGGGTGCCGGCGGCGGAAGCCGCTGCCCTCGGGCCGGCGCTCGGGCGGTGCAGCACGTTCGCCGAGATCGTCGGGTTCCGGTACGGCGACGGGTCCACGGCCCCGGCCGGCGGGCCCGTCACGGTCTTCGAGACCACGGCGGGGCGGGTCGTCGGCACGTCGTCGGTGGCTCCCGACGGCACCGCGTGGACGACGCTGAGTTCCGGCACCGGCGGGTTCCTGCGGCAGGCGCTCGGCGACCTGGTGGCCCGGCTCGGACGCGACCGGGCGGACCGGTAGCTCAGCCCATCGGGTCGTCGGCGCCCGCGCCTCCGGTTTCGTGGAAGGGCGCCTGGAAGGTGCCCCACCGCACGCATTCCCAGCCGCCACCGGGACGCGGCACCAGTTCGACGGTCTGGGTGTTCGCGAGGTGGTTGCTGGTCGCGAAACTGCCCGGCACCTTGCCGAGGTACGCGGCGATCAGCCGGATCGCGGCACCGTGACTGACCACCACGACGTCGCCCGATCCGTCGCCGAGGTAGTGCTCGCGCAGGTCTTCGACGACCGGCACGTAACGGTCGATCACGTCGAGGCCGGATTCACCGCCGGGCACCCGGGAGCGCAGGTCGCCGCTGTGCCAGGCCTCGTAGACCTTCATGAACAGCTTGTGGGATTCCTCGTCGCTGCGGTCCTCGAGGTCGCCGGCCTGGACCTCGTGCAGTCCCTCGCGGACGGTCGCGGCGACCCCCGCTGCGAGTTCGATCTGGTGGGCGGTCTGCCGGGCGCGAATCGCCTGGGAGGCGACGAGCAGCGCCGGGGGCCGGTCGGCCAGGTTGGTGCCGAGCGTGTGTGCCTGGGCGATACCCAGTTCCGTCAGTTCGGCGCCGGGCAGCTTGGTGTCCAGCCGCCGCGCCACGTTCGCCACCGTCTGCCCGTGCCGGGCCAGGATCAATCTGCCGCTCACCGGTCTTCCTCTCCCCGTCGCAGCGCGTCGAGCCACTGCGCGTCCGCCTCGTCCGACACCGGGGGCACACCGTTGTCGGCGACCGCCGCCCACGACCCGAGGAACCGGACCTGCGCGAATCGGTGCAGGGCCTTGAGTGCCTCGGCGACGAGCGCGTCGTCGATGTGTCCCACGCAGTCCAAGTGGAAGAAGTAGGTGCCGTATTCCTGGCGGGTCGGGCGCGACTCGATGCGGGTGAGGTCGATGCCGCGGGTCGCGAACTCGGTCATCGCCCGTACGAGCGATCCGGGTTCGTTCGGCAGCTGCAGGATCACCGAGGTGCGGTCGCGTCCGGTGCGGGGCGGGGTCTTCGCGGGCCGGGTGAGCAGCACGAACCGGGTGCGGGCGCCGGTGAAGTCCGCGACGTTCTCGGCGAGGGCGTCGAGGCCCAGCCGCTCACCGGCGAGGGCGGTCGAGATTCCGGCGTCGGCCTTGCCGGCGGCGACGTCCTCGGCCGCGCCGGCGTTCGACGAGGCGGTGACGATCCGGGCCTGCGGCAGGTTGTCGGCGACCCACTGCCGCACCTGTGCCGCCGCGACCGGGTACGCGGCGAGGGTGCGGACCTGCTCGGCGGTGGTGCCGGGGCGCGCGACGACGGTGAACGTCACGTCGAGTTCGGTTTCCGCGACGATCTGCAGCCGGGGTCCGATGGACAGGGCGTCCATGGTCGGCGGGACGGATCCTTCGACGGAACTCTCGATCGGCACCACGGCACCGTCGACGTCGCCGTCGCGCAGCAGTTGCAGCGCGGCGGGCGGGCTGGCCGCCGCCACCCGTTCGACCGAGGCGTCGAAGATTCCGGTGTCCTCGAGGCGTGCGAGGGCCATTTCGGTGAAGGTCCCGGTCGGACCGAAGTAGGCGATGCGTGGCACGCCTACGAGGTTACGCATCGCACCTCGCGCTCCGGCCCCGTTGCGCTCGGAGTGACGGGAACCGTTATCCGCGCTAGCGGGTGAGGCCGAGGCCGGCCAGTCCCGCGACGATCGCGGCGGGGTCGTCGACCTCGACGGTGAGCAGGATCTCGCGGACCGCGGCGGCGGCCTCGGGGACGAGGGCGGCGAGGCGGGCCGCGTCGGGTTCGGCGACCGCCTGCCGCACGTCGAATCCGCTCAGTGCCGCGGCGGTCGCGGACAGCAGCGCGAGCACCTCGGCGGCGTCGCGGGCCTGCGCGACGTAGCCGGTGTCGGAGTGGGCGAGGACGGCGAGGAAATCGGCGATCTCGTCGGCGCTGCGGCCGGCGGGCAGGCCGGGGACGTGACCGGCCTCGGTGAGCCGGCGGGCGGTGTCGGCGAGGGTGTCCCCCGTGACGTACACGCACAGCGGCGCCGGCGCGGTGAACGCGAGGATGTCGTCGAGATACTCGGGGGCACAGTCGATCTGGTAGCGCAGCGGGCGGCGGCTGCCCGGGGCGGGAGCCTCGGCGCCGGCGTCGAGTTCGACGACCACGTCGCCGGCGGCCTCCGCGTCGGCGGCGGTCACGATTCTCGGCGCGAGGAAGCGGGCGGGGACGTCCGCCGGCGCGGGCGCGCGGTGGGTCAGCAGCGCGTCGAGGAGCCCGCGAGGTTCTTCACGGGAGGGCGGCATTCCGAGGGAGAGCGGGATCGACACCGATTCAGATTAGCCCCGGGAGACTCTTGCGACGCCCACCACAATGACTTAGGTTTGCCTCACCTACTTACCGAGGAGGACGGCATGCAGACTCTCACCGACGTTCCTGCCCCCAGCACCGCAGAGCGGGTGTGCACTGCCCTCGTGCGTGCCGATTCGACCGTTCTCGCCGTCGACGGCTGCGACCCGGTGACCACTGCGGTCCACCACCTCCACACCGACGGCGACATCGTCGTCACCGTTCCCGTCGACTGCCCGGCCGTCGCACTCGCCTGGCAGGCCGGCCCCGCGGGACTGCCCGCAGTCCTCGAACTCACCGACCACTCGCCGATCGCGCTGCGCAACCCGGTGCGGTCGCTGATCTGGCTCAGCGGGTCGCTACACCCCGTCGAGAACCCCCGCGAACTCGCCGCCGAGGTCGCCGAGGACCTGCCCCATCCGGAACTGCTCGACGTCGGCCACGGCACCGAACTGCTGCGTCTCGAACTGACGTCCGTGGTCGCCGCGGACACCACCGGAGCCGAATCCGTCGAGGTCGACGACGTGCTGACCGCACTGCCCGACCCGTTCGCCGCGCTCGAGACCGCGTGGCTGCAGCACCTCGAGCAGGACCACGCCGACATCGTCCTGCGCATCGCCCGCCGCATCCCGCCGGCCGCGCGGACCGGCCGCATCCGCCCCCTCGGTCTCGACCGGTACGGCCTGCGGCTGCGCATCGAATCCGGCACCGGCGACCACGACGTCCGCATTCCGTTCCACGAGCCGGTCGACGACGCCACCGGGCTGAGCCGCGCGCTGCGTCGCCTCGTCGGCTGCCCGTTCGTCAACGGTCTCCGCGCCCGCCCCTGATCTTCGTTTCCGGGTCATTTGCAGCGGTATCCTCGTCGTACACTCGCGAACCACGCTGTACACGTCGAAAGCCTGGGCCGATGGCCGATTTCGATCCGGAAGCGACCCGCCCGGCGGGTCAGGGAATCACCGCGGAGCTGGCTGCCGCGGGATTCGACGACGCGCTGGTCGTGGGACGCGGCGGTTTCGGTGTCGTCTACCGATGCAAGCAACGCTCGCTCGGACGGACGGTCGCGATCAAGGTGCTCTCCTCCGACCTCGACGTCGAGAACCGGGAGCGGTTCCTGCGCGAGGGCTACGCGATGGGCAGGCTGTCCGGCCATCCCAACATCGTCAACATCCTCCAGGTCGGGGTGACCTCGAGCGGCCGGCCGTACATCGTGATGCCCTATCACCCCAACGATTCGCTGGCGGTGAAGGTGCGGCGCGACGGGCCGTTGCCGTGGCCGGAGGTGGTGCGCGTCGGCGTCAAACTCGCCGGAGCCCTGGAAACCGCCCATCACTCGGGCACGCTGCACCGCGACGTGAAACCCGGGAACATCCTTATGACCGAGTACGGCGAGCCGCAGCTCACCGACTTCGGCATCGCGCGGATCGCCGGCGGATTCGAGACCGCGACAGGTGCGTTCACCGGATCGCTCGCGTTCACCGCCCCCGAAGTGCTCGAGGGCAAGCCTCCGACACCCAATTCCGACGTGTACGGGCTCGGGGCGGCGATGTTCGCGATGCTGACCGGCCGTGCCGCGTTCGAACGCCGCACCGGTGAGGAGATCGTCGCGCAGTTCCTGCGCATCAGCAGCCAGCCCATCCCCGACCTGCGGCCGCAGGGCATCCCCGACGACGTGTGCGCCGCGCTCGAACACGCGATGTCGGCCGATCCGGCGGCCCGCCCGTCGACCGCCGCCGAGTTCGGCCGGGAACTGCAGGAGATCCAGGCCCGGCACGGACGGCACGTCGACGAGATGGCCCTGCCCGGCGATCACCGTCAGCACGATCAGCCGACCCTGAAGGGTGCGCCGGCAGCCGACACCGCCACCGCGGTGCGCATCCGGAACGGGTCGTCGACACCACCGCCGCTACCTCCGGTCACTCCGCACCCGAGCGGCCCGAGCGGCCCGAGTGGTCCGAGCGGCCCGAGTGGCCCGAGTGGCCCGAGTGGTCCTGCCACCCCGCACCCGAGCGGCCCGGCCGCGCCTGCGCCGACCGGTGCGGACGCATCGTCGGGGCGGGTGTCGCTGCGCGCCGTGATCGCCGTGCTCGCCGTGCTGTTCCTCGCGGTCGCCGGGACCGGTCTCTACCTGGTGACGCGTCCGCCGAACGGTTCCGACACGGCCGCGGCGGGCGGCGAGAACACCCTCGAACTGCCGCCGACCGCGCAGTGGCGGGCGCTGCGCGATGCCCCGACCCCGCGTCAGCAGACCGCGACGACCGTCGCCGACGGCACCGTGTGGGTGTTCGGCGGACTCGACGACGAGGGCGCCTCGGCCGCACACGAGGGCTACGACCCGGCGATCGACACCTGGAAGACCGGCCCCGACATGCCGGTTCCGCTCAATCACGCGATGGCGGTGACCTGGGACGGCGTGCCCGTCGTGCTCGGCGGCTGGATTCCCGACGGGCCGAACCTCACCGCGACGACGTCCGATCGGGTCTTCGCGGTCCGCAACGGCCAGTGGGTCGAGATGCCACCCATGCCCCACCCGCGCGCCGCGGGAGCCGCCGTCACCATCGGCGACAAGATCTACGTCTTCGGCGGACAGGCCGACAACCAGCTCGTCGCCCCCACCGACGTCTTCGACGGCACCTCCTGGACCACCGTCGCCGACCTGCCGACCCCCCGCGAACACCTCGCCGCCACCACCGACGGCACCTACGCCTACGCCATCGGCGGCCGGAACCTCTCCTCCGACAAGAACACCGCCGCGCTCGAACGTTACGACCCCGCCACCGATACCTGGACCCGCCTGCCCGACATGCCCACCCCCCGCGGCGGCCTCGGCGCCACCTATCTCGACGGCCGCATCGTCGCCGCGGGCGGTGAAGAACCCACCCGAGTCCTCGGCCAGGTCGAGGCGTACGACGTGAGCACGGGCACGTGGGCGGAACTGCCCGAGCTGGCCACCCCGCGGCACGGCCTGGCACTCGGAGCGGTCGGGGACACGCTCTACGCGATCGACGGCGCGACCGAACCCACCCACGCCGAGTCCACCGCGGTGAACGAGGCGCTGCAGATCCCGCCGCGGCAGATTCAGCCCGGTCCGGCGTGGCGCCGGCTGCGCGACGCCCCGACCCCGCGTCAGCAGACCGCGACGACCGTCGCCGACGGCACCGTGTGGGTGCTCGGCGGGCTGGGCAACAACGGCTCCACCGGGAAGGTCGAGGGTTACGACCCGGCGATCGACACGTGGAAGGCGGGACCGGATCTGCCGGCGCCGCTGAACCATCCGATGGCCGTGGAATACAACGGCGAGCTGGTGGTGCTCGGCGGGTGGGAACCGGAGGGTCCCAATCTGACCGCGCATCCGTCGGATCGGGTGTTCGCCCTGCGCGACGGGGAATGGGTCGACCTGCCGCCCATGCCGCAAGCTCGAGCTGCGGGCGCCGCCGTGACCATCGGCGACAAGATCTACGTCTTCGGCGGACAGGCCGACAACCAGCTCGTCGCCGCCACCGACGTCTTCGACGGCAACTCCTGGACCACCGTCGCCGATCTGCCGACCCCGCGCGAACACCTCGCCGCCACCACCGACGGCACCTACGCCTACGTCATCGGCGGCCGGAACCTCTCCTCCGACAAGAACACGGCCACCGTCGAACGCTACGATCCCGCGACCGACACCTGGACCCGTCTGCCCGACATGCCCACCCCCCGCGGCGGCCTCGGCGCCGCCTACCTCGACGGCCGCATCGTCGCCATCGGCGGCGAAGAACCCACCCGCGTCCTCTCCGAGGTCGAGGCGTACGACATCGCGACCGGCATGTGGACCGAACTCGCCCCGATGGGCACCGCACGGCACGGGCTCGTCGTCGCGACCGTCGGCAACACGATCTATGCGATCGACGGCGCACAGCGGCCGACGCACGCGCAGTCCATCGCGATCGCCGAGGCGCTCGACTTCTGGTGACCGCATCCGGCGCGCGTGCGGCACAATCGCTGCGGTGACGACGACGATCCGCGACTGGCTCTCCCCCGCACCCCGGAATCCGGAGACACCGCTGAGCGCTACGGAGCGCCGGGCGCTGTGGATCGAGATCACGATCGTCCTGCTGGTCACGTTCGGGCTCAGCGGGGTGTCGTCGATCCTGTCGCTGCTCGAATCCGCGCTCGCCCCGGCGCCGTTGTCGGAGCAGACGGTCGCGCTGAACGTGCCGCGGTCGTCGCAGCAGCTCATCGATCTGGCCCGCCAGCTCCTCGGCATCGTGCGGCTGCTGGCGTGGGCGGCGCTGGGCGTCTACCTGTTGTGGCGCAGCGGAATCGGACCGAAGGTCATCGGGTTCGCGCGACCGCACGTGCGCCGCGACGTGCTGCCCGGTGTCGGGCTGGCCGCGCTGATCGGCATCCCGGGTCTGGGCCTGTATCTCGCGGCGCGCGCGATGGGCCTGAATCTGACGGTCGCGCCGAGCACCCTCGAGGACTACTGGTGGCGGCTGCCGGCGCTGGTGCTGTGGGCGATCGCCAACTCGGCGGCCGAGGAGGTGCTGGTCGTCGCGTATCTGATCACCCGGCTGCGGCAGCTCGGCTGGTCCGAGAACCGGTCCCTGGTCGCGTCGGCGCTGCTGCGCGGCAGCTACCACCTGTATCAGGGGCTCGGCGGCGGTGTCGGGAACTTCGTCATGGGTCTGATCTTCGGCCGGTTCTGGCAGAAGACGTCGCGGCTGTGGCCGCTGGTGATCGCGCACGCGCTGATCGACTCGGTCGCGTTCGTCGGGTATCAGGCGCTGCGCGGGCACGTGTCCTGGCTGCCGTGAGGCAGCCGCGCGGCGCGCAGACAGCAGCGCGCTGACCGCCGCGCGCTGCTGTCTTTCTCGTCGGCGGATCCCCGTGCCCTCGGGTTCCGGCGACCGCGGAACGTACAGTTGACGCGTGAACGGCGACCGTCCCGACCCCAGGTATCGGCCGCGGCCGCCCCAGGGGCCGCCGCTTCGCCGTCCCGCATCCCCACCCCCGCACGCGCAGCCCGGCCCGCCGCCCGAAGGCCCGCAGATCATCCGCCGCGACGGTCGTCCCGCACCGCAACAGGCCTGGTCACAGGCACCGAACCCGGCCTATCGGCAGCCCGCGGCCCGCCGCCCGACGGCCCCACCGCCGCGACCCCCGCAGCAACAGCAACAGCGTCAGCAGTCCCGCGATCGGGCACCGACGCAGACCCCGCAACGCTTCACCGACACGCAGCGACCCGATCCGCGGCAGCAGCGCCGCGCACCTGCTCCCCCGGCCGGACCGCCTCCGGGTGCCCCGCCGCGCCGGCCTCGGCCCGCTCCGGAACCCGCCCCGCGCAGGCGCCGGCCCGGAGCCTTCCCCCGGTGGACGCGACGCATCGCCCTCGCGGTGGTCGCGCTGCTCGTCCTGACGATCGCCGGGGTGGTCCACCTCGACGGCAAGCTCACCCGCATCGACGCGCTCGCGGCCTATCCGGACCGGGTCGCGGACACCCCCGGCACGAACTGGCTGCTCGTCGGATCGGACAGCCGCACCGGGCTGACCGCCGAGCAGGAACAGGAACTGGCCACCGGTGGTGACGTCGGGCCCGAGCGCACCGACACGATCATCCTCATGCACGTGCCGGAGGGCGGAGGCGCCACGACGATGGTGAGCCTGCCCCGCGACTCGTACGTGTCGATCCCCGGATACGGGCAGGACAAACTGAACGCGTCGTTCGCGGTCGGCGGCCCGACGCTGCTGGCGCAGACCGTCGAGGGCGCGACCGGTGTGCACATCGACCACTACGTCGAGATCGGGTTCGGCGGGTTCGCATCGATCGTCGACGCGCTCGGCGGCGTCGACATCTGCGTGCCGTACCCGATCGACGACCCGCTGGCCGGGATCAACCTGCAACCCGGATGCCAGGAACTGTCCGGCCCCGAGGCGCTCGGGTTCGTCCGCACCCGCGCGACGCCCCTCGCCGACCTGGATCGCATGAACAATCAGCGCCTGTTCATGTCGGCCCTGCTGAGCAAGGCGACCGGGCTCGGCACGATGCTCAATCCGTTCCGGTTGTGGTCGCTCGCCTCGGGGGCGACCGCGACCCTCGAGGTCGACGACGGCACCCACCTGTGGAACCTGGCGCGCCTGGCGTGGGCGATGCGCGGGGAGACGGTGACCGCGACGGTTCCGGTCGGCGGTTTCGAGGATGTCGACGGTTCCGGCAACGTCCTGTTGTGGGACCGTGAGCGGGCAATCCCGTTCTTCGATTCCCTTGCGGAAGACCGGCCCATACCTCCAGAATTGCTTTCGCCAACCCCTTGACAAATGGGTTCGGAATAAACTCAGGCTTGCCTCATATTACCCAGCAAAGGCAATACTGATCTTGATAAGCGTAGGCTCCCATTGGATGCGCAAGCCTCTGACCTGCACTAACGTCGTTGCCATGACGACCATGGGTGCGATGAACAAGAGCAAGTTCCATTCGCTGCTTCATGACCAGATCCGCAACGAATTCACCGCCTCGCATCAGTACATCGCGATCGCGGTCTTCTTCGACAATGCCGATCTGCCGCAGCTGGCCAAGCTCTTCTACGCCCAGTCCGTCGAAGAGCGCAATCACGCGATGATGATCGTCCAGTACTTCCTGGACCGGGACATGGCGGTCGACCTGACCGGTGTCGACGCCGTGCAGTCGATGTTCGACAGCGCCCGCGAGGCCATCGCCCTCGCGCTGTCGCAGGAGCAGAAGGTCACCGAGCAGATCGTCGAGCTCGCCCGCACCGCGCGCGACGACGGCGACTACCTCGGCGAGCAGTTCATGCAGTGGTTCCTCAAGGAGCAGGTCGAGGAGGTCGCGACCATGAACACGCTGCTCACCGTCGCCGACCGCGCCCGGGACAACCTGTTCCACATCGAGGAGTTCGTGGCCCGCGAGATCAACAGCAAGGTCGCGGCCCCGCCGGTGAACGCTCCGGCTGCAGCCGGCGGCAACCTCTGAGTTCGCCTGTAAACGACGCCGTCCGGCAGACCGATTCGGGTCTGCCGGACGGCGTCGTTTCGGAGCAGTATCGGCCCGACCGCAGTATCAGCGCAGGGTGACCTGGCGGCCGCGCAGGCCGTCCCGCGAACGACGCTCCGCCGCGGTGAGCGGTGCGTCGACGGCCAGCGCCTCGTCGAGGCGGGCACCCAACTCGACGGTCGCCGCGACCCACTCGTCGGGGTGCTTCTCCGGATCCAGGTCGAACACCGGAACCAGCAGGCCGTGCGTGCGGAACGATCCCGCGAACCGCGATCCCTCACCCAGGTTCAGACCGCCCGCGGCGTGCACCCGCGACAGCGCCGCCATCAGTGCGTCCTCGTCCTCGGGCCGCACCCACCGCAGGTGCGCCTTCTCGCCGGCGTCGACCCACCAGGCGGCGACGAGTCCGTCACCGGACAGCCGCGCCGACGGCATGATCGCGTCGTTGGCGTGCGAGACGGTGTGCGCGACGTCCGCCGCGACCTCGACGCCCTCCGGGATCCACCAGTTGAAGTCCTGGTGGACGGTGATCGCCGGAACCGCGTCGGTGACGACGAGATCCTGCAGGCGCGGGGTGTCGGCGTCGGCCCCGGCGGCCTGCAGCGAGGTGCCGGGCTCGGCGGTCAGTGCCCACTCGATCGCGGCACCGAGGTCGGCGGCCGGGTCCGGTCCGGGTGCGGCCAGCTGCAGACCGACGTAGGCGGCGACGTCGTCGCCCTCGTTGCGGACCAGCGCGGCGACCGCGCCGGGCAGCACCGTCGCGAGGGTGAGGCTGCGACCCTCGACGGGCGTTGCCAGCGGCAGTTCGACGAGCGCCGACGGCACGAACTCGCGCAGCGCGACGAGGTCGCATTCGGCGGCCAGACCCTCGAAGGGACGGGTCACCGAGGACGACGCCGCCTCACGTTCGAGGCGACGCTGCTCGAGCTTGGCGGCGCGGTTGCTGCCGGGCTTGGGTCCACTGTTTCTCTTGCTCTTCTTGGCCACCGCGCCAACCTACACGCCGTCCTGCACCGCCAGTAGCTGCTTGGTGCGCCCCGGATGGTTGGTGGCGACCCAGCCGACGCCGAGCGCGCGGCACAGTTCCACGTCCGCCGGATCGTCGACCGTCCAGCAGTAGGTCGCGCGACCTGCCGCCGCAGCCCGGTCCACGAGGTCCCGGTGCTCGCGCAGCGTCGCGATCGACGGTCCGATCGCGGTCGCCCCGACCGTGGTAGCGGCGCCGCCGCCCAGGTAGTGCGAGGTGTCGCCGAGCAGCACGGTGGGCAGCAGCGGCGCGGACCGGCGGATCCGCCACACCGCGCTCGCCGCGAACGACATCACCACCACCCGCGAGAAATCCGCGGAGGCCGGGGTGGCGAGGCCGAACCGCGCGAGCTCGGCCAGCAGTTTCGCTTCGACGAGTCCGCCGTAGCGCACGGGGTGTTTCGTCTCGACGAAGAGCTTGACCGGCACGCTCGTCCAGTCCAGGACGAGTTCGAGGAGCTGCCGCAGGGTCAGCAGCGACGCCGGTTCGCCGGGCTTGCCGTAGTCGAAGGCCGACAGCTCGGCGAGCGTCATCTCGCTGACCACGCCGGTGCCCGACGACGTGCGGTCGATGGTGCGGTCGTGGATGCACACCAGATGTCCGTCGCGGGTGAGCCGCACGTCGCATTCGAGTCCGTCGGCGCCCTCCTGCAACGCCAGCTCGTAGGCGGCGAGGGTGTGTTCGGGTTTGGCCGCGGACGCGCCCCGGTGCGCGACGACGCGGGGCCTTTCGCTCTCGCTCACGACGTCACCACCTTCGCGTGTTCCCGCTGCTCTGCCGACTCCGTGGTCTCGGTGGTCTCGGGGGCCTCGACCGGTTCCTCGAGAACCGGTTCCTCGGGATCGGACCGCCGCCCGGCCGGTTCGATCGGGGCGATCGGCGAGTGCGCCGGACCGGTCGCGACCGTGAGCTGTCGGTACTTCAGCGGCCGTCCGCGCAGGTCGGTGCCGTCGAACAACCGCAGCACGTGCAGTGCAGCGACCGCGACAAGCACGGCGACCGCGGCGGTCACCGCGGACAGGACGACGCCGTCGGCGCGGGCCTGCAGGGCGTCGCGCTGCCGCCACAGCAGGGTCACGACGACCAGCATCCCGCCGAGGACCCACAGGATCCACCAGGTGCGGACGGCGCGACGCACCCGCGGGCCGGCGTCGTCGGCGATCTCGGTGAGGTACACCCCCGGCAGCGCGAGGTTGACCAGCGGGATCACGCAGCCCAGCACGATCAGCGCGGGCGGTCGCGGATCCGACGACCCGCGTGCCGCGTACACGCGCTCGCGTACCCGGACCAACCGCAGCCCGGCTGCGACGACGGCCGCGAGCGCGACCAGCGGCGCGACCACCTGGGTGGAGCCGACGGCGGCGTCGGACAGCGCCAGCGCGACGGGATCGACCAGGCGGGTGCGGTTGAACAGCAGCAGCCCGTAGCGGACGGCTTCGGCGAGGGCCGCGAGCGCGAACAGCACCGCGGTCGCGACGAGGAGCGTCGGGGCGATCTCGGCGAGCTTCTCGGCACGGGTCGGTTCGTCGACGGTGGTGACCGCGCGACGGTCACGCAGACCCCATCGCGGCACGTCGTCGTAGCGGGGGGTGGCGCCGAGCGCCGCGGCCCCACCCGTGCGAGGCTGCGCCTCGGGCGGCGTGCCGGCTGCGGAGGGGATGGCGACCCAACGGAAGTTGCGGCGCGCCGGCGGCACCGGACGCTGCGGGTCCACGGGCGAGAGCAGCAGCCCGCGGCAGCCGGGGCACCATTGGCGCGGCTGCCCCACCACCGGCCAGCGGTGTTCGCAACGGACACAGATCTGGAAGGCGGGCATCAATAGATCTTCGCCGGAGTGTCGCCGTCGGCGGTCAGGGGTCGTCCGGTGCGCTGCCAGGCCACCATGCCGCCGCTCACCTGGAACGCATCGAACCCGATGTTGTTGAGGTACGCGACGACGCCCACGGATCGGCCGCCCTGACGGCACACGACGTAGACCTCGGCGTCGATGTCGATGTCCTCGATCCGGGCGGGTACATCGGCGACCGGGATGTGGAGCGCGCCCGGGGCATGACCGAGATCCCATTCGTCGGCTTCGCGCACATCCAACAGCACCACGCCGTCCCCGATCTCCGGGACGTCGTCGACCGACACGGTGGGAACATCGGAGAAGCTCACATCGTCAATAGTGGCACGCGTCTTCCGGGGACGCAGCCGTCGGATCGGCGCTACATCACCGGTGCGTCACACAGTTGTTACAGGCCGGCCACATTCCCGACCAGAACCGATGACGAAATCCCCACGGCGACGGAGTTATCCACAGTTTCCACAGGTTCATCCCCAGTTTTCGGAGTAATTCACAGCTCCTACCTCGCTCGGGCCGAGCACATTTCGCACTCCGTCCCTCGACATGTCCGAATCATCGTGCGCCGCACCGGCACCTCCCATCACCCACGAGGGCGCGCCCCGCCGCGCGGTGCGCGCACTCGAAACTGCCGCGCGTACGTACACGCGGAACTGAAAGGATCGTGGCCATGGAACTACGGATCTTCACCGAACCCCAGCAGGGCGCCACCTACGCCGATCTCCTCGCCGTCGCGCAGACGGCCGAACGGCTCGGCTACGCCGCGTTCTTCCGATCCGACCACTATCTCGCGATGAACAGCAAGGGCCTGCCCGGCCCCACCGACGCGTGGATCACGCTGGCCGGGCTGGCCAGGGAAACCTCGACGATCCGGCTCGGCACCCTCGTCACGTCCGCGACGTTCCGGCATCCGGGACCTCTCGCGATCACCGTCGCGCAGGTCGACGCCATGAGCGGCGGGCGCGTCGACTTCGGGCTCGGCGCCGGGTGGTACGAGGAGGAGCACCTCGCGTACGGCATCCCGTTCCCGCCCCTGCAGGAGCGTTTCGACAAGCTCGAGGAATCCCTCTCCGTGATCACCGGCCTGTGGGAGACCCCGGTCGGCAAGACGTTCTCGTACGAGGGCGCCCACCACCGGATCCTCGAATCGCCTGCTCTGGCGAAACCCGCGCAGCGTCCGGGTCCGCCGATCATCATCGGCGGCAAGGGCAAGCGCCGCACCCCTGCCCTCGCGGCCCGCTTCGCCGACGAGTTCAACGTCCCGTTCGAGTCGCCGGAGGAGTCCGCGCGGCTGTTCGAGGGGGTGCGGAACGCGTGCCGCGCCGTGAACCGCGACCCCGCGGAGATGGTGTGGTCGAACGCGCTGGTGCTGTGCTGCGGTCGCGACGAGAACGAGATCGCGCGCCGCGCCGCACGCATCGGGCGTGAGGTCGACGAGCTGCGTGAGAACGGGCTGGCCGGCACCCCGGCCGAGGTCGTCGAGAAGATCGGACGCTACGCCGAGATCGGCACGCAGCGGATCTACCTGCAGGTTCTCGACCTGGCGGATCTCGACCACCTCGAGCTGGTCGCGCAGGAGGTGCTCCCGGCGGTGCGCTGAGCTCCGCTCACGGGAGGCACCGGAGCTCCGCTCACGGGAGGCACCGGTAGGTCAGTGGCTGCTGGTGGAGCCGAGGAAGATTTCGATGTCCCGGCTCCACTGGCGGGTCCGTGCGAGATCGAGGCGCCAGCGGGCGACGGCGAACAGTCCACCGGCGACGAGCGCCGTCCCGACCCACGCGGACACGCCCACCAGCACCGCGGACACCTTGGCACTCGTGGCACTCATCGGCGGCAGCGACTGGTTGCCGTCGGCGTCGACCCAGACCGGTACCTGGCTGCCGGGTGCGGTGGTGGAGTCGACCTGGATGGTGCCGTTCCGTGTCTCCCGGCCCCACGGCCACGACGCCTGGACCGTCGCGGAGTCGGACACTCCGTAGTCTCCGTAGGTGGCGGCGACGGTTGTCGGGGTACCCGCGGTCGTTGCTGTCACCAGGGTGCGTTCCGCGGTCTGCTGCGCCGACACCGCGAGTTGTGTGTCCCAGGTTGCGGCCCCGGCCCATATCGCCAACGGGATCATCGCGACCACGAGGAATGCGAGCAGGGCCGTCAACCGCGCCTCGATGCGATCGGTGCGGCGCACGAGAGGATTACGGCGTCGAGAGGATCGGCGTGCCGTTCGTAGATAGGCCGCCGTGCTGTTCACCATGTCGAGTCCGGTCCTTCCCCCTAGTTCGCTCATTCCAGATTGATCCGCCGGACCGGTAAGAGCAAGGGGATGGGCCTTATATCACACGCGAGGCGACTGTGCGAGCGCCGACTCCCGAGGTCCCGAGGGGATCGTCAGAGTCCGAGACCGACGGGGCAGCTGACGCCGGTCGCGTGGACCGGGCAGTAGCCGTTCGGGTTCTTCGCCAGGTACTGCTGGTGGTAGTCCTCGGCGTAGTAGAACTGGGTCAACGGGGCGATCTCGGTGGTGATCGCGCCGTATCCGGCAGCGGCCAGACGCTTGCCGAACGATTCCGCGGTGGCCTCGGCGATCTCGATCTGCGATTCGTCGAACGTGTAGATCGCGGACCGGTACTGGGTGCCGTGGTCGTTGCCCTGCCGCATGCCCTGCGTCGGGTCGTGGTTCTCCCAGAACTGTTGCAGGATCTGCGCGTATCCGATCACTTCCGGGTCGAACACGACGAGAACCACCTCGGTGTGCCCGGTGCGGCCCGAGCAGACCTCCTCGTAGGTGGGGTTGGGGGTGTAGCCGCCCGCATAGCCGGCGGCGGTCGAGTACACGCCGTCGAGTTCCCAGAATTCCTTCTCGGCTCCCCAGAAACACCCCATGCCGACGACGGCGGTTTGCATACCGTCCGGGAACGGCGGGGTGAGGCGGTGGCCGTTGACGTAGTGGGCGTCGGGCACGGGCATGGGGTCGGGTCGTCCGGGCAGTGCCTGCTCGCGGGTGACCATCACGGATTTGGCGGCCTTTTGGGAGAGGATCTCGTCGAACCAGGACATGGTCCCGATGCTACGCGCGGGATTCGCTGCGGGCGGGGGTCGCGCTCACGCCGTCAGCCGGGAGGCGGCGGATCCACCGATCGGTGATCCAGCGCCCGGCCGGCACCTCCACGCAGCGGTAGAGCGCCTCGGAGACGAGCGCGCACACCACCACGAACGCGAGGACGGCCCCGGTACGGCCGAGGTGCCCGACGGTGTTCTCGTACACGCGGTACAGCACCAGCGTGTGCACGAGATAGATCGCGAAGCTGCGGGTCGCGGTCCAGTACACGATCCGGGAGCGGGCGAGCCGGCCGTCGTAGCGGGCGAGCAACACGACGGTCGCGGTGACCACGACGATCGTCCACAGGTAGCGGGAACCGGCCCAGTACACCTGGTAGTCGGTGGCGATCCAGACGACCATCACCTGCGCGAGCATCGCGAGGACGAGTCCGCGGGCAGCCGCCAGCCGCGCCCACCCCAGGTAGATGATCTGCCCGAGGAAGACGCACGGGAGGGTTGCGGCGATCTTCGACAGGAACGGCACCGCGTACGGCTGCGGGACGTACAGGTTGTAGAAGATCACCAGCATGCACACCGCGGCGCCGAGGGTCGGCATCGCGATCGGCGCGGCTCGGAGCAGGGGTCGCGCGAGCACGCAGTAGAGGTAGAACGTCACCTGCACCGCGAGGGTCCAGGTCACGCCGAGCACCGCGACCTCGGGTTTCAGGAAGAACCCGCCCAGGAAGAAGCTGAGCACCGCCTCGCCGTTGGTGATGCCGGTCTGCCCGCTGAACATGCCGTTGATGCCGAGACGCACGAGCACGATCGCGGCGAGGATCGCGACCCAGAATCCGGGCAGCAGCCGGGCGCCGCGGGCGATGAGGAACGGGCGGGCGTCCTGCCGGATCGCGGATCGGGTGATGAGCATCCCGGTCAGCATCATGAAGGCGGCGACGCCGAGGAACGACAGGTGCTGGTTGAGTTTCGCGCCGTCGACGAGCACGTCGTAGACGAGGTCGATCCCCCACCAGCCCGTCCCGAGGTCGTCGATCAGATAGAACGAGATGTGCGAGTACACGACGGCGAGTACGGCGAGTGTCTTCAGCAGATTCACGCCCGGGAACTCGACCCGAGGCGCTTCGCCGCCGCGTGCCGTGTCGCTCGGGAGTGGCCGAAACATCCGGCAATGTTAATGTCCGGTTTACTGTCGCGCCGAATCCGGCCCCCATCTGCGCAGGTAGAGACCTTTGTCCCGTGCCGAGCCGCCCAACAGCCCTCGACGGCGGCGCGCCGGATATGCCGGAACCGCGTGCAGGCCAGTGTTGCGCAGGGTGTACTTATGAGTTTGGGTGGAAACCCAGAAGTATCGAAAACATGAACGGGCCCAACAGGCCCGCAGATGAAGGGACCCTTCGTGGCTGAGTACACGCTTCCGGAACTGCCCTACGACTACGCGGCCCTCGAACCGCACATCTCCGCCAAGATCATGGAGCTGCACCACAGCAAGCACCACGCGACCTACGTCGCCGGCGCCAACACGGCCCTGGAGAAGCTGGCCGAGGCCCGCGACAACGGCACGATGGCCGCGCAGGCCACCAAGCTCGAGAAGGACCTCGCGTTCCACCTCGGTGGCCACACCAACCACTCGGTGTTCTGGCAGAACCTCTCGCCCGAGGGTGGCGACAAGCCGGAGGGTGAGCTCGCCGCCGCCATCGACGACGCTTTCGGTTCGTTCGACAAGTTCCGCGATCACTTCTCGGCCAACGCGAACTCCATCCAGGGCTCCGGCTGGTCCATCCTGGCCTGGGATTCCATCGGTCAGCGCCTGCAGATCGTGCAGCTCTACGATCAGCAGGGCAACATCTCCATCGGCCTGGTTCCGCTGCTCATGCTCGACATGTGGGAGCACGCCTTCTACCTGCAGTACCAGAACGTCAAGGCCGACTACGTCAAGGCCTTCTGGAACATCGTCAACTGGGCGGACGTGCAGGCCCGCTTCGAGCGCGCCCGCACCCAGACCGCCGGTCTGATCGTCTAGTCACCCCGCACACGCTGCGCAAAGAGGGACGCCGGAGATCCGGCGTCCCTCTTTCGTGTCCGCGGGCCGCGGCCCTGGCACTCCGTCCCCCTTGTGTGCCAGCCGGGATCCGGTCATTCTTCTCATATACCCAACGAGGTGTAGCGGTGGCGCTGCGCGCCGACACAACTTCGACATGGGGAGGTTGCGGGATGAACGGACACGAAAGAATCGAACTCGCCGCCTTCCAGGCCGCCGGATCCCTGCGCGGTTTCGTCGTCTCGGGACGCTGGCCCGAGACCACCCGCGAGTGGACCCAGCTGCTGGCGATGACGGTACGGGTGGCCTCGCTCCCGGGCCTGCTGCCCACATCCACCGTCTTCGGGGTACGCGAGGAACTTCCGGACGATCCGGCGCCGGGCACGGTCGGGCTGGTGGTCGCCGAGGGGCCGGTGCTCGGCGAGGAGGCCGTCGAACCGGGACGGTTCGCGAAGCATCAACCGCCGGCACTGATCATGCTGCACCCGCCGTCGGAGACGACACCGTCGCTGCCCGAGAACGTGGGCGTCGCGTCGGGGTGCGTCCTGCTGCCGGGTCTGCCGCACCTGGGGCTCGAGCACCGGGCCGCGTGGGTGGAGGCCGAGGCCGACGGCACGGTGACGTCGCTGGTCAGCAGGGTCGGCGTGGATCCCAACAGCGACCCCGACACCGCGATTCTGGCCATGCTGCTCGCGGCGTGACCGTCGCCCACATCCTCGAGTTCGGGTCGCCAAACTTAGTGTGCCCTTTGCGATTTCGTTGCCGACACGCTATCGTTGCCGAAGCGAAGGGGAGTAGCCCCCAATCGCTCGGTCGACACACTGGCGCGGCCCTTCGGGGTTCCGGCCCGGCCGGGTGAACCGGATCCCTCGATTCCGGTGGGCGAGACCTTCGGTCGTCGACGCACCCCGCGTCGGCGTCCGGAGGAAGCCCGTTTCCTCCATTCGGACAGGAGGAAACGAACCCGATGATCACCGCAATCGCCCTGAGTTTCGCAGTCATCTTCGTCGCCGAACTCGGCGACAAGTCCCAACTCATGGCGATGACCTTCGCGCTGCGCTATCGCTGGTGGGTCGTCCTGTCCGGCATCCTCGCCGCCACCACCGCCGTGCACCTCGTCTCGGTCGCCGTCGGCCACTATCTCGGGGTCGCGATCCCGTCCACCGCCCTCGCGATCGTCGGCGGTGTCGCCTTCGTGTTCTTCGGCCTGTGGACCCTGCGCGGCGATTCCCTCGACGAGGAGGAGCAGAACAAGGCCGCGCGCGTGACCCGGTCCGCGTTCCTGGCCGTCACCTCCGCCTTCTTCCTGGCCGAACTCGGCGACAAGACCATGCTGGCCACCATCACGCTGGCCGCCGACAACAACTGGGCCGGAGTGTGGATCGGATCGACCGTCGGCATGGTCGCGGCCGACGCACTCGCCGTGGTCGTCGGCGCGCTGCTCGGCAAGCACCTGCCGGAGAACGCGATCAAGTTCGGTGCCGCGGCGTTGTTCTTCGCCTTCGGCGCCTGGATGCTCGGTGAGGGCCTGGCCCCC
The DNA here is from genome assembly GCF_053589115.1 of Rhodococcus sp. NPDC003383. Classification (NCBI taxonomy): domain Bacteria; kingdom Bacillati; phylum Actinomycetota; class Actinomycetes; order Mycobacteriales; family Nocardiaceae; genus Rhodococcus; species Rhodococcus sp. NPDC003383. The sequence goes on from NZ_JBSFRG010000015.1 coordinate 69,030, forward strand.
GAGACCTCGGCCGGATTCGTCGCCGGTGGCGCGACGCTCGCACTCGCCGTCGTTGCCGCCGGCGTCCGCGCCGTCGCGGTCCGCCGTCGCGCGGTGGAGGCGCCGCGCGTGCCCGTCGAGTAGTAGAACCCCTCCCTTCCCCCTGGACCGTCCGCTGGAAACGGGCGGTTCCGGCTTGCCCGCAGGAGTATGCTTGCCGATAGGCAATTAATACGGGAGGCGACGGTGAGTTCCGCAAGCACACGTTTCGAGGACGACGAGATCGCACGGCTGCGCCTCACGTTCGGCAAGATCGCCCGCCGCGTCGACCGACGCTCGTCCGGCGAGGACGGCCTCACCCGCAGCCAGTTCTCGCTGCTGTCCACGGTCGCGCGACACGGCGAGATCGGGGTTCGCGAACTCGCCGAGATCGAGGGCATCAACCCGACCATGCTGTCGCGGATGCTCGGCAAGCTCGAGGACGCGGGCCTGCTCACCCGCTCCCCCGACCCCGGCGACAAACGCGTGATCAGGGCCGGCATCACCGAGGCCGGGCGGGAACGCTTCCTGCACCTGCGCGAGGTGCGGACCGCTCTGTTCGCCGAGAACCTGGCCGGGTTGTCGGACGAGCACACCGACGCGATCCGCCGCGCGCTTCCCGCCCTCGAAGCCCTCGCCGAGAGCATGGCCGTCTCCGCGGGGTGCCGCCCGTGACAGCCCTCTCCGACCTGCGCGGACAGACGTTCGCAGCAATGCGCGGCGCGAATTTCCGCCGCTACATCTCCGGCCAGGCCGTCTCCCTCGTGGGCACCTGGATGCAGACCGTCGCCCAGTCCTGGCTGGTGCTGGAGCTGACCGGTTCCGGCACCGCGATCGGCGTCGTCCTGGCGCTGCAGACCGTGCCCATGCTGCTGCTCGGCCCGTACGGCGGCGTCGTCGCAGACCGGGTGGACAAGCGCAAGCTGATGATCGGGCTCCAGACGATGATGGGGCTGCAGGCGCTGGTCCTGGGCCTGCTCACCGTCACCGGCACCGTCCGGCTGTGGCACGTGTGGGTGCTCGCCACGCTGCTCGGCCTCAACCAGTGTTTCGAGAACCCGGCCCGCCAGTCGTTCATGCTCGAGATGGTCGGGCCCGACGACCTGCGCAACGCCGTGAGCCTGCAGTCCGTGCTGGCGTCGTGCTCGCGCATGATCGGACCGGCCGTGGCCGGCCTGGTCATCGCCGCCGGCGGCCTCGGTGTCTGCTTCCTGCTCAACGCGGCCAGTTTCGTCGCGGTGGTGGCGTCGCTGCTGCGGCTCGACGTCTCGCAGCTCAATCCGTCCCCGCAGGCCGGTCGCGCCCGCGGTCAGCTTCGGGAGGGCCTGGCGTACGTGCGGCGCAGCCCGGATCTCGCGGTGCCGCTGCTCATGATGGCGCTCGTCGGCTGCCTGGCGTTCGAGTTCCAGGTCGTGCTGCCCGTCGTCGCGGAACACGTGCTCACCGCCGGGGCCGGTGGCTACGGCTTCCTCACCGCCGCGATGGGCGCCGGTTCCGTCGTCGGCGGGCTCGTGATCGCCACGTGGGGACGTACCGGCGTCAAACCCCTGGTGGTGACCGCACTCGCGTTCGGTGTCGCCATGGCCGCCGCCGCGGCCGCACCGAACCTGGGGCTCATGATCGCCGCAATGGTCCTGGTCGGTGGATTGAGCGCATCGTTCACCGCGACCACGAACAGTTCGTTGCAGCTCGCGTCGGCCCCGACGATGCGTGGCCGGGTCATGGCGCTGTGGTCCGTGGCGTTCCTCGGTTCCACCGCGATCGGCGGGCCGCTCGCCGGATGGGTGTGCGAGGAGTTCGGCGGCCGCGCCGGACTGCTGCTCGGCGCCGTCGCGTGTCTCGTCGCGGCCGGGCTCGGTGCGGCGCTGCTGGTGCGTGGCCGCAGTCTCGCGCTCGGTCGGGTCGACACGACCGTCGCCGAGGGCGTCGCGTAACTGCAGGAACTCTCGGGTCTGTGGTCGCCTCGAGTCGGTGATCACCGCGCTAGGGTTCGACCACAGACGAGGCGCGCCGACGGGGCCGCCGGAACAGGAGTACTGCAGTGGAAATTCAGGGAACCGCAGCACTGGTCACCGGTGCGGCGTCCGGGCTCGGCGCAGCCACCGCGAAGCGACTCACCGACGCCGGCGCGACCGTCTTCGGTCTCGATCTCGCCCAGTCCATCGAGCGGGTCGGCAGCAAGGCTCCCGAGGGCGTCACGATGCTCGCCACGGACGTCACCAGCGCCGACGAGGTTCAGGCCGCGGTCGACAAGGTCGTCGAGTCGGGTGTGCCGCTGCGCATCGTCGTCAACTGTGCGGGTGTCGGCTGGGCGGGCCGCATCCTGTCGAAGAACGGCCCGCACGATCTCGAGCTGTTCCGCACGGTCATCACCGTGAACCTGCTGGGCACGTTCAACGTGATGCGCCTGGCCGCGGATGCCATCGCCAAGACCGATCCGGTCGACGACGCCGGGCAGCGCGGCGTCATCGTCAACACCGCGTCCGTCGCCGCCTTCGAGGGCCAGATCGGGCAGATCGCGTACTCCGCATCCAAGGGTGGCGTGCACGGCATGACCGTCCCCGCCGCCCGCGACCTCGCCCAGTACGGCATCCGCGTCGACACGATCGCCCCCGGCATCGTCGACACCCCGATGCTCGCCGGCGTCACCGAGGAGTACCGCAAGGGCCTCGAGGCCGGTGTGCCGTTCCCGTCGCGCCTGGCCCAGCCCGCCGAGTACGCCCAGCTGGTGCAGATGATCGTCGAGCACGACTACCTCAACGGCGAGACCATCCGCATGGACGGTGCGCTGCGCATGGCCCCGCGCTAGGCGGCTCCGCCGCCCGTGTGCCTTTGTGGCGCCCCCAACCGCCACAAAGGCACACCGGAGCTAGCTGGGCAGGAGGTACGAGCCCGGGTACAGCGAGTAGGTATCCCACCGGGAGGACAACGCGTCCACGACGCGTGACCCGGCACGCGAAACACCCGCTGCCCCAACCACGGTCACCGTCGCGGCTGCGAAAAATACAGTGGCAGTGACAATTATGCGGAGCATCTGACATCCTTCCCGATGCGGTTCGGCCTCCAATCTATGCACCGAGCAAGATCATTCGCCAGGCGAAACGGCGCACGACGGCGAGGTTGATTCGTTCGGAGGAAGGGGCACACTCGTAGTCGTGACACTCGGAACAGCAGCGCGGGTGCTCGTGATCGTCGTCGCGGTGATCGCAGTGGCGGGCGTCGCACTGTTGGTCGGTCAGCGGCGGTTGATCTATCTGCCGGACACGTCCACGCCTCCCCCGGCAGCCGAGGTGCTGCCGGGCGCCCGGGACGTCCGCCTCACCACGGACGACGGTCTCGAACTGGGCGCCTGGCTCGTCCCGGCAGCCGAGCCCACCGGCCCGGGCGCCGGTTTCACCGTGCTGCTCGCTCCCGGGAACGGCGGCAATCGACTCGACCGGGCGCCACTCGCCGCAGCCCTGTCCCTGGCGGGATTCGCGACGCTGCTGGTCGACTACCGCGGCTACGGCGGCAATCCGGGCCGGCCCACCGAGGACGGCCTCGCACTCGACGCGCGGGCGGCACGGAACCATCTCGTCGAGATCGAGAACGTTCCGCCCGACCGGCTCCTGTATCTCGGGGAAAGCCTCGGCACCGGGGTTGCGACCGGACTCGCCGCGGCGTATCCACCGGCGGGTCTGCTGCTGCGCTCGCCGTTCGTCGACCTGCCGTCGGTCGCGCGGCACCACTACCCCCTTCTTCCGACAATGCTGCTGTGGGACCGGTTCCCGGTCGCCGCGACCGTCGCCCGGCTCGGCGTGCCCGTCACCGTCGTGTACGGCACCGCGGACACGATCGTCCCGCCCGCGCAGAGCGAGCGCGTCGCCGACGCGGTGCCGCACCTCGTCGAACAGGTCGTCCTGCCGGGGGTCGGGCACAACGACCCGCCCATGTTCGGACGGCCGGTGGTCGACGCCATGATCCGCCTCGCAGCCGCCGCTCGGTCGTGAGGGTCAGAGATCGTCGCTGTGCGGGATCTCTTGCACTGCACGGTCGGTCATCCACTCACGCAGGATCACATCACCGATGACGGACGCCGTTACCCGGACCATCTATTCGCCGACACCGCCGTTGGGAAGCCCCGGGTGTGCGGTGATGTTGGTCGAGCCGGTGAACGGCATCGATGACGCCGTCGCCAGCACACCGAGCAGGCTCGGCGAACCGGGATCGGTGACGCCGTAACCAGCGGTGAGCCGGTATGCGGCCTGCGCCGTCGGCGCGACCGATGCGCCGGGGGCATCGGCAGATCCCGTTCCGAGCCGAACAACGAACTCGCACAGGAGCGATAGCGCGAATGCGGCCGTGCTACTCGATCCCGTTCCACCGGCACCCGGCGCGCACCCCGGCGACGCATACACAGGATGACGCAGCGATTCGACGGCAGATGAGACCGGCGTGGGCGCGGGAGCCGCGGCCGCAGCGGCGGTCGGCACGAAACCGACAGCGGCGGTGAGGGCGACGACAAGTAGAGATTTACGCAGCATGACGAGTCTTTCGTAGAGGAACGACGGGCCCGGCGCGTCTGCCGAAGACTACTACGGCATCAGGTACGAACCCGGGTACAGCGGGAAGGAAACCGCCCGAAGGCCCGGAACACCGCGACAGGAGGATTGGTCCGGCGCGCGCCGCAACGCCCTATCTGCCGACCCAAGCCGAACCCGTGGACAGCAGGCACAGAATTGCTACCGGGTCGCGATAGCACGGGCCGGAAATCGTGGTTGCCTGATAGGGCAACGGACCAGCCGCCGGCGCGACCGGGGAAGGCGTCACCGGCGCCGCGACCGCGACATGAACAGGCGCAAAGACGGCGATGCCGACAAGGGCGGCAGAGATCAACGATGTGCGCAGCATATTCTTCCTCCGTTGTTGCAGGCCGAATCCACAGTCGGATAAGAAAATTCAGCGCCGGAACCACTTCGGTCGATCACCCGGCACCGACCTCGAATCACATGAACAGCAATCTATCCCGATGTGACGACAATCCACCACACGCACTGCGGAATTGATTCGTTCGGCGGACACATGCCTCGCGGCGGCTTCAGAGGTCGTCGATGTGCGGGATCTCTTGCACTGCACGGTCGGTCATCCACTCACGCAGGATCTTCGTCGCGATGACGTCGTCCTCGTTGTACTCGAGCAGCCGCTGCCGCTGGGACGGGTCGGGCGGACCCTCGTAGCCGACGGCCTCGCGATACCAGCTCATCGACGCCTCGCCACCGGCTTCCTCGTCGCGCCACCGATGTCCGGCCAGCGGCGCAATCTTCTTGAGTCCCTTACCGTTCGGGCACACGAACTGATCGGTCACGGCCTGGAACACGTCGACCCACTGCGGCGAGTCGATGAACGCGCGGACCTCCGCCTCACTCGGCACACCGGGCCGCCCGTAGAACCGGCGCGCCGACGCCAGCAGCCACTTGTCCTCGGCCGTTCTCGAATAGCAGTATGCGGCAAACGTTTTCCCACGACGCTCGGCGACCTTGCGTTGATCGGAGAGCCACGTCCAGAACTCTCCGAAGGAGCGGGCCTCATCGTCGGTGGGCACCGGATCCCAGGTCGCGAACGGCAGGTACGCCGACTCACCGTCGACGTTCAGCAGCGTCCCCCACAGGTAGGCACCGAACTCGTGGTAGCTCTCCATGTCGACGTCGACCTCGATGTCGGCGCGGTGCACGTGCACGTGCCCGTATCGCCGCACCAGGGGCGCACCCACCAGCCACGCCTTTGCAGTCACGATGGTGTCCGCGAACGACCCCTGCGGCCACACCTCGGGTTCCTCGCCGTCCCAGTGGGCCAACTCGTCGACGGTGTGCACACCGAGTTCCCGCAGCACCGTCGCGCGCTGGCCGGGCGCGACCAGCGACACGTCGTGCGCCTGCACCAGCTGTTCCCGGCACCGCGACCACCACGGGCAGGTCCGGCACTCCCCGATCTGCGCCGGCTCGGTCGCGACCTCCCCACGCGCGATCGCGATGCGGTCCGCGAACCGCTCGTCGTAGTCGGCGAGCACCTCGGACAGGTCGTGCACGAGGATGCAGTCCCCGCCGTAGCCGATCGCCCCCGCCACCCGCGCCGGGCTGGCGAGCCCGTGCCGTTCGAGCATCCGGTACAGCTGCGCGAGCCGCATCTGGTCGCGCAGCTGGCTGCGCACCTTGCGGGTCTCGTCGACCGCGGGTTCCCACGCGAACAGTCCGGTCGTGGTCGCGCCCCGACCCGGATCGGTGACCTTGTGGTTGACGACGATCACCGGGATGTAGCCGCCGCGCACGGTGTCGCGCAGCAGGATCTCGGATCGGCCCCGCCGCCCTGTTTCGGGCTCGGCGGGCAGCACCGCACCCCAGATCCGGTCGACGCCGGCTCGGCACGCCCGGATCGTGTCCTCGGCCCGACGGGACGCGGGCCCGTCGGCAGCGATCTGCACCCAGCCGGGCTGGGCGTCGAACAGCTGCCTGCGGATCGATTCGCGATGCGCCGCGGCAGCCTCCTGCCGCTGTTTCGCTCCGGGGTTCTCCGGTGCCGCCGCCAAGTCCTCGGGAAACGCCGCGTCCAGATACACCCGGTGACGGCACCTCGTCAGCGCGCTCGCCTCGATGAGAACGGGCGATCGCCGCATTTCGATGGGTGCATCCACAACCGTCCAGGGTATTCGTCCTAAGGTGAACCGATACCACCGGCACAGACAGCCTGATTCTTCAGGCGCCGCTGCGCCGTCACACCGAATGGAGGGTGCTGTTCGATGGCGTTGTTCAAACGGCGGAAGCGTCGCGCCACCCGCAAGGCCGAAGCGAAGGCCCTGAAGCACAAGGCCGCGCTCGAAGCGAAGCTCGGAGCAAAGAACCAGTCTCGACGGGACCGCCGCGCCGCGAAGGCACAGGCCAAAGTCGACAGGGAGCTCGTCAAGTCGCAGACCCGGATCGAGAAGCAGCAGATCGCCACGCTCAAGGCGCAGGAGAAGGCCGCCGCCTCCCAGGGCTTCACCGCCGCGAAGGTGCGGCGCTACCTCGGGGTCGCACGCCTGCTGGCGCCGGTGCTGGTACCGCTGGTCTACCAGGCCGTCACCGCACTGCGCGGGCAGCTCGACGCCCGGCGGGCGCAGCGCATGGGCATCGCGATCGACCAGCTCGGCGAGTTCACCGGGCACGGCGCGCGACTGAGCGCCCGCGTCGCCGGCGCCGAACATTCCGTCGCCAAGATCGTCGAGCAGCATCCGCAGGACGCCGAAACCGCCAAGTTCGCCGAGGCCACCCGGGCCCGGCTCACCGATCTCACGACCGCGATCAGTGCGGCCGAGCAGATGCCCGCCCCGCGTCGCCGCTCGGCGCACGCGGCGATCTCCGCCGAGCTCGACGGCATCGAAGCCGACCTGCTGGCGCGGCTCGGGGTGCGCTGACGATCCCATGGCTGCCGGTCCGATTCTGCGCGGTGCGACCGCGGGTGCCCTGACGGCGGCACTCGCGATCGTCGCGCACGCCGCGGCCGGTGGCGGGCTTCCCACGGGACCGAGTGCGGCGCTGCTCATCGCGGTCGCCGCCGCCGTCGGTGTCGCGGGCGCACATCTACCGGCGGTGCCGACGGCCGTGTTCCTCGCGGCCGGCCAGGCCGGCACGCACATCGTCCTCGCGACCGTGCCGGCCGAGCACGCCCACCCGTCGTGGCTGATGCTGGCAGCGCACGCGGTCGCGGTCGCCGGGTGCGCCCGGCTGCTCACCGTCGCCGAACGGCTGCACGCGGCGATCACCCGCGTGGTGCACGCCGTGCTGTCGGCGGGCCCGGTGCCGGTGGAGGCTCCGGCGCGCGTCGTGCCGGGCGGTGCGGTGCGCTGCGTCGTCGAGGCGCGACCACCACCGAGCATCCGTCGGAGGGGACCACCCGTCGCGGTCGCCTGAACCGCACGTCCTCTCCGATCAGAAAGCCAAGTACAGAAGATGAAGACCCTTCCGACCCGCGCCGTCACGGCCGCGGGCATTACCGCTGCGATGCTGTTCGCCGGGGCCGGCGTCGCCTCCGCGCACGTCAGCGTCGTCGCACCCGGCGCCACCCAGGGCGGCTATACGGTGCTCACGTTCCGGGTGCCCACCGAGTCCGAGACGGCCGGAACCACCGCGCTGACGGTGACGCTGCCCGGCCTGAAGTCCGCGCGGACCGAGCCGATGCCGGGCTGGACCGCGACCGTCACGAAGGACCCGGCGTCCGGTCTGGCGACCTCCGTGACCTGGACCGCCGATCCCGGCGTCGCCGTCGGACCCGGCCAGTTCCAGCAGTTCCTGCTGTCCGCAGGGCCGCTGCCCGAACAGGACGCGGTGTCGTTCCCGGCGGTGCAGACCTACAGCGACGGTCAGGTCGTCGCGTGGGATCAGGAGACCACCGGCGACGCGGAGCCGGAGAAGCCTGCGCCGAGCCTGACCCTCACCGCGAGCAGCGGCGACGGCCACGCCGTCGTAGCCACCGCGGCGTCCGAAACCACCGCGACCTCCGAGGTTGCAACCGACGACACCGCCCGCTGGCTCGGCGGGATCGGCCTGGTGCTCGGCGCGCTCGGCGCCGCACTCGGCCTCGGTGCGGCACTGAAGGGACGGCGTTCATGAATCGCCTGTTCACGATCCTGGCCGCCCTGGTCGCGGCCCTGGTGATGACCGCCGGACCGGCGTCGGCGCACGCCGTCGTCCTGTCCAGCAACCCGGAGGACGGCGCGCAGATCGCGCAGGCACCCGAACGGGTGACGGTGACGTTCAACGAGGCGATGCAGCAGCAGTTCGCGGCGCTCACCGTCGTCGGCCCCGACGGGAACCTGTGGTCGAAGGGCGATCCGGTCGTCGACGGCGCGACCGTCGGCGTCGAGGTCGGCGAGCTGGGTCCGGCCGGCGTGTACACCATCGCGTTCCGGGTGACCTCCGCCGACGGGCATCCGGTCAGCGGCACCCGCACGTTCACGCTCACGCAGGACGGGGTGGGCGCGCCCGGCGCTCCGGCCGCGGGCACGGACACCGCAGCCCCGGAGACCCCGGCCGCGACCTCGGCCGACACCGACGGCGGTGGCGTCGCGGTGTGGTGGTTCGTCGTGGCCGCGGTCGTGGTGATCGCGGGCGGGCTGTGGTTCGCGCTGCGCAAGCCGAAGGCCTGACCTCCGTGGTACCGCCGCGCCGGCGATGGCTGCTCGGTGCCGTCGTCGGCGCGACCGCGGGTGTGGCCGCCGGCTGGTTGCTGGCCGCGCCCCAGGGTTCGAGCTGGGTGCGTGCCCTGTCGTTGTGCGCCGGGGTGACCGTGCTGGGCCTGGCCGCACTCGGGGTCGCCGTCCGCGGCGACCGTCGTCCCCCGGTCGCGCCCGCCGATCTGTGGCGGGCGATCGCCGCATTCGGCGGCGTGTGGCTGATGTGCGAGGGCGCGCTGCTGGTGTTCGAGGCGGCGGCGGTGGCCGGTGTGCCGGTCACCCGCCTCGACACCGCACGGTTCGCGCAGTTCGCGGGGACCGTGGGCTCCGGGCGGATCGGGGTCGCGGCGTTCGGGTGTGTCGCGGCGTGCACCGTCGTCGCGGTCGTCGCGTACCGGCGAGATGCGTCGTGGCCGACGGCTCCGGTGCTCGCGGTGGCGGCGCCGGCGCTGATCGCGCGACCGGTGTCCGGGCACATGTCGCAGCAGCCTCTGGGTTCGCTGCTCGATGCGCTGCACGTCCTCGCGGCCGGTCTGTGGGTCGGTGTGCTGGTCGCGCTCGCGCTGACGGTGCGCTCGCGGGGCGCGTGGGCCAGGCTGCTGCCGCGCTATTCGACGCTCGCGACGTGGTGCGTCGCGGTGCTGGCCGCGACCGGAGTGATCGACGCGGCGGTGCGGCTGGGCTCGCTGTCCGCGCTGGTCGACACCGGTTACGGCCGCATCGTGCTGGCCAAGACCGTGGTCCTCGCCGGCCTGGTGGCTCTGGGGGCGCGGTGGCGTCGCACGTGGGTGCCCGCCGCGACCGCGCACCGCGCGACCGCGGAAGTGTCGCTGCGCAACGCGGTGCTCGAGGTGTGCGCGACCTCGGTCGCGTTCGGGTTGGCCGCCGCCCTCGCGACCTCCCCCTGAGCACCGACTTCAGCCGACGAGACTCGCCGCGCGCCGCAGATCGCGGACCAGGGATTCGAGCGCGTCGTCGCGGCCGGTGCGCATCCGCAGGATCGCCGACGGATGCACGGTCGCGATGATCTGCGGGTCGGACGGCAGCTTCAGTTCGGGGTCGGCGTGCAGGACCTGGCCGCGATGTTCGGTGATCCGGAAGGACGGGCCGAGCAGTGCCTGCGCGGCCGTCGCCCCGAGGCACACCAGCACGTCGGGGCGGACCGCTTCGAGTTCGGCGAACAGCCACGGCCGGCACGCGATCACCTCGCCGCGCGACGGCTTCTTGTGGATGCGCCGCTTGCCGCCGGCCTCGCGGGCGAACTTGAAGTGTTTGACGGCGTTGGTGACGTAGACGTCGCCGCGGTCGATCCCGGCCTTCTCGAGGGCACGGTCGAGCAGGTGCCCGGCGGGCCCGACGAAGGGCTCGCCGGCGCGGTCCTCCTGGTCGCCGGGTTGTTCGCCGACGAGCAGCAGCCGCGCGGTCGCGGGTCCGTCCCCGAAGACGGTGGGACCCGCGTATCGGTACAGATCACAGCCGCGGCATCCGGCGGCCGCGGACGCGAGGGCGTCGAGGTCGGTGCTCGCCGGCAGGTACTGCTCGGCCCCGGGATGTTTGGCCATACCTGCTGGATACCCGGTGTTCGGTACCGGAACCGTGCGACCCCCCGGCGGTCGTATGAAATGTCACAGAAATAAAAGATTGCACCGCTGCAGAGTTACGATCGGCCGACCGATCCAGGAGACGACCCGATGCCGAGAACCGCGACGACGGCAGCGCAGACTCGCCGCCGCTCGAGGCTGCGCACCGTGGCCCGGCACCCCGCGACACGTGTATTCGTCGGGCTCGCGGTCGTCGCCGCGGCCGCCTGGATCCTCCGCGCCCAGCTTCCCGCCCTGTCCACGATCCGCGACGCCGTGCTCGACGCTCAGGTGCAGTGGGTGATCGGGGCGCTTGCCGTCCAGATGGTCGCGATGCACATGCTGGCCCGCCTGCAGAACGTCGTGGTCTCGGCGTTCGGGGGTGAGATGTCTCGGCGCCGCTCGGAGTTGGTGACCTACGCGTCCACCGCCGTGACGCAGGGACTGCCCGCCGGTGGCGCGTTCGCGGCGGGCTACAACTACCGCTGGCTCACGTTCGCGGGCCTGACGCCCGGTCACGCGGTGGTCGCGCTGACCTTGTCCGCCGGGGTGTCGATGCTGGCCCTGGGCGTGGTCTATTCGGCGACCGTCAGTCCGCGGCTGGCCGAGTGGATGGTCGACGACGTGCTCCACGTCGTCCTCGCGGCATGCGTCGCCGCCGGGATCGCCGTGGTCGTGGCCGCCGCCGAGGTGGCCCGGCGACGCGCGCCCGCCCCGACCGTCGAAATCCCCCCGGATGCCGGTTGGAAGGCGAAGCTCGCGAACACGCTCGCCGAGGTCGCCCGGCTCCCGCGGAGGGTGTGGCACCGGGTGTTCGCACTGACCACCGCGAAATGGATGTTCGACCTGTTGTGCCTGATCGCGGCATGTCTCGCCGTCGGTATCGAGGCGGGGGTCGCCTCCCTCGCCACGCTGCACGTGGCGACGCAGGTGGCCCGGCAGATCCCGTTGACTCCGGGCGGCATCGGCATCGTCGAGGCCGGCCTGGTCGCCGGTCTCGTCGCGCTGGGGTTCGACGCCGGACCGGCCGCCGCCGCCGTCGCGATCTACCGCCTGTGCACCTACTGGTTCCCGCTGGTCGCCGGAGCCGGGAGCATTCCGCTGCTGCGGCACGTCGCGCGCCGCGAGTCCGTTCGACTGCCCGAGGACCGGCGCGCACCCGCAGCGGCATAACCGCTGCACCGTGGCCACAACGCCGCGGCACTGCACTACGGTGATACCGATGGCTGGAGGACTCTCGTGACCGATACCGGGCCGAAGCTCTCGCTGCGTTCGCGCAAGCGGGCTCGGACGTGGACCGCGATCCATTCGGCGGCGGCCGCCGCGGCGCTCGCCCACGACCGGCTCTCCGACGTGACGATCGAGTCGATCGTTGCGGAGGCCGATGTCTCCGCACGGACGTTCTTCAACTATTTCGCGTCGAAGGAGGACGCCGTCCTCGGGTTGCGCGCCCCGGCGATCGACGAGCGCACCGCGGCCGAGTTCACCCTCGGCGCCGACGAGGACGCCGTCGAGAAGGTCACCCGCCTGCTGTTCGACGTGCTGCAGAGTTCCGGCCCCGGTCCCGAGCAGCGCGAACGGAACGCCGAGCTCACCTGCCGTCATCCGGAGCTGGCGCGCCGCCGCATGGCGCACGTCGACACCGCGCAGTCGCTGGTGTCGGATCTGGTTGCGGAGAAACTGGCCGAGTCGGATCGCGCCGTCACCGGCGGTGTCGGCACCCGCGAGGCCGCGCAGATGCTGGTCCTGTCGGCGGGCTCGATCATCCGGTTCGCTATGCGCTCGTCGATCGCGGAACCGGAGGCCGACGTCGAGACACTCGTCGACCGGGCGCTCGAGGTGTTCCGGGAAGTGACCGGGTTCCGGGCGACGGCGTCCCGTTGAGCGCGGTCAGGCCGGGACGGTCGGCCGCGAGCGGACCGGACCGAGACCGCGCGCGACGACGACCGCGGTGATCGCTGCGGCGGCCATGATCGACGCGAGCACCATGATCTGGAACCGTCCGGCCTCGAGCGGCGACAGGCCCCCGAAGATCGCGCCGACGAACGCGCCGGGCAGCGTCACCAGGCCGGTGGTCTTGGTCTGATCGGTCGCCGGGATCAGCGCGGCGTGCACCGCGACCCGGGTGAGTTCGGCCGTCGACTGCCGCGGGGTGGCGCCGAGCGCGAGCCATCCCTCGACCTCCTCCCAGCGGCTGTCGACGATCTCGAGGAAGCGCCGCCCGGCCAGGGCCGCGACGGTCATGGCGTTGCCGATGACGATGCCGCCGATGGCGAGTGCGTAGCGGGGCGACAGTTCGATGGCGCCGGTCGCGAACACGATCGCCAGGGCCACCCCCGCACCGGCCAGGATCGCGACCGCGACGATCCCGAGTGTGGCGGTGCCGCGGCCGATTCGGCGCGTCGCGGTCCACGTTGCCACCGCGAACATCACCCCGAGGACGACCGCCACCCAGAGACCGTCGGTGATGACACCGCTGAGCACGAGACTGATGAGAGCGAGCTGGACGGCCCCGCGCGCGATCGCGAGTGCGGGCGCGAAGCGGTGCGGAACCCCGTACGCCCACAGCACCGCGGTGGCCACGACGACGAGGACGAGCACACCGACCAGTGACTGGGTGAGGACGTGCAGGTCGGCGGTCACCTGTGAAGGCTAGCGATCGTGAACGCGTCGTCGGTGGACATCTGCTCAGGGTGCACGGAACGATTCAACTGCGTCTATTTTTGCAGTAATGTAAATTTCCATGGCCGAAACTTCGGGTGACACCCCCGCTTCCCAGTCACCCCGCGGGCTGGTGTTCCTGTTCGCCGGGCTCATGCTCACCATGCTGCTGGCCTCGCTGAACCAGACCGTGCTCAACCCCGCGCTGCCGACGATCGTCGGCGAACTGCACGGCGCCGACCTCATGCTGTGGGTCATCACCGTCTACATCCTCGCGTCGACGATCATGATGCCCGCGTACGGCAAACTCGGCGATCTCTTCGGCCGAAAGCCGTTGCTGCTCGGCGCAATCGGTGTCTTCCTCGTCGGCTCGGTCGTGAGCGCGACCGCCGGCGACATCACCTGGCTCATCGTCGGCCGCACGATCCAGGGTGTCGGCGGCGGCGGTCTGATGATCCTGTCGCAGGCCGCGATCGCCGACGTCATCCCGGCCCGCGAACGCGGCCGGTACATGGGCATCATGAGCGGCGTGTTCGCGCTGTCGTCGGTGGCCGGCCCGCTGCTCGGCGGCTGGTTCACCGAGGGCCCGGGCTGGCGGTGGGTCTTCTGGATCACGGTGCCGCTCGGCCTGCTCGCCGCGACCGCGGCGATCGTGTTCCTGCGACTGCCTGCGAGAACCGGCCCCCGCCCGTCGATCGACGTCGCCGGCATGGCGGTCCTGTCCGTCACCACCACCGGCATCGTGCTGATCGGCACGTGGGGCGGCACGACGTACGCGTGGACGTCCCCGACGATCCTCGTCCTGATCGCCGGCACCGTCGCCGCCGCGGCGCTGTTCGTGTTCGTCGAGTCCCGCGCCACCGAACCCGTGCTGCCGCTGCACCTGTTCCGCGACCGCAACTTCGACCTCATCACCGTGTCCGGTCTGCTCGTGAGTGTCGCGCTTTTCGGTGTCGCCGGATATATGCCGACCTACCTGCAGATGGTCGCCGGGGTCAGCGCCACCGAAGCCGGCCTGCTCATGCTCCCGATGATGGGGTCGCTGTTCCTCACCTCCACCATCGCCGGCCGCGTGGTGAGCAACACCGGCCGCTACAAGATCATCCCGATCATCGGTTCGGTGCTGATCGCGGCCGGACTGACATTGCTGTCGCTGCTCACCGTCGACACCGCGCTGTGGGTGCTGTGCTGTTTCCTCGCCGTCGTCGGGGTGGGCTTGGGCATGACCGGGCAGCTCATGGTCCTCGTCGTCCAGAACTCGTTCCCCATCGAAGAGGTCGGCACCGCGACCGCGGGCAACAACTACTTCCGGCAGATCGGCGCAACGCTGGGCTCCGCCGTCGTCGGCAGCGTCTTCGCGAGCCGGGTGGCCACGCTCATCGCCGAACGCGCCCCGGCCGGCGTCGTCGCCGATTCCCTGACGCCCCAGGCCGTCCGGCAACTTCCCGACGCCGCGCGGCTGACGGTCGTCGAGGCGTACAACGAGGCACTCACCCCGATCTTCCTGTGGATCAGCCCGCTCGCTCTGCTCTCGATGGTGCTGCTGTGCTTCGTCGTGGAGAAGCCGCTGGCCACCACGATCGAGCGCCGGAAGGAGCTTCCGGTGGAGGCCGCGACCACCGGTTCCTGAGCGGTCGCGACACTCGCCGCCGAGACGGGCGTTCACGCACGCGGTCATTGCTTGTCCCATTGCCCGAATACTTTGCCGGGCAAGGATTCTCGATCAGCGAGGTTTGACGGCCGCCTGGATACCGGTACCGGGAACGGTGCGATAGCGGATGGGCTTGCGGGGTTGCAGGTTCGCCTCTTGCTGCCAGCGGGTCATGTCCTCGATCGACCACGTTCCGGACTGACTGGTGAGCGCGAAATAGAACTCGAGCAGGGCGCCGATCTGACCCGCCTGCTTCGGGGTGGACGGCCGGAAGATGTCTTGCACGGCAAGCACGCCGCCCGGACGCAGAGCGCGGGAAACACGGCCGGCGAGTTCACGGTTCTGCTCGTCCGAGAAGTGGTGCACGAGCCCGGAGACGAGAACGAGGTCGTAGGCGTCTTCGCCCAGATCGGCCGTGAGGGCGTCCCCGGCCCGGTGCACCACCCGATCTCCCATCCCTTCGGCGGCCAGGATGGGCGCGGCCTGCGCCACCGCCTCGGGCAGATCGAGGATCACGGACCGCAAACGCTTGTGCTTACGGCACAGGGCCACCGAGTAGTAGCCGTGGGATCCACCGATGTCGAGCATGGCACGGGCACCCCTGGGCAGTTCGAGACGTCGCACCAGCTCACGGGCGGGGGTGGAAGCCATCGCGCGCATCCCACGCTGGTAGAGGTCCCAGTCGGCGTCGGCGGTCATCGCGGTGTGGACGTCCAGGGGATCGCCGGTCCGGACATAGTCTTCCGTGCGCGCCAGCCAGTCCCACTCGAGGAACTGGAACAACATCTTGTCCGCCAGCGAGTGGGAACTGGCCGTGACCAGCCACTTCCGCGAGACCGGTGTCAACGCGTACTCGCCGTCGGAGGCGTCGAGATACCCGGCGCCGGCGAGAGCGAACAGCAACTTCTCGGTGCCGATCCGGCTGGTGTCGCATTCGTCGGCGACCCGTGCCGCCGGCAGCGGGCCGGCGGCCAGCGCATCGAACACGCCCAGTTTTGTGGCCGCCATGACCACACGAGACAGGGTGAACGCCATCTGCGTTTCGAGCAGCGGCACCGGAACCACGTTCAGCCGCTTCAAGATCGATTCGATGGGGTTCTGCGCCACCGCTCTCAGCTTCATGGCTGCTCCGTCCGGCGAAAACCGATCGAAGCGAAGTCTAGTGAATCACCGGGAATCGCGGGTTGCGTTCGTTGTGGCCGTGCACTGAAATCGAAATGCGCGTGGACCGAGGACGGGTCTCGACACGGAAGACCGTGCCGTCCCCGCCGGACCTGTCGATTCGGTTCCACCCGACAGGGACCGGCGGGGCCTGTACTGAAAGCGACTACGGCCCAAGAGCCGCACGCCGTCGGCGGCTACCTACCCGGCAGCCACTGCAGCGACCGGATGAACGGCGGAATGATCTTGTTCCACAGCTTCGGCGGCAGTCCGCGCGGCCCGCCGAGGTTGAGGATCCGCGTGGTCGCGACCGTCTGCGATTCGGTGTACTTGAGCAACCCGTCCGCTCCGTGCCTACGGCCGACACCCGAGATGCCCATGCCGCCCATCGGCGCGTCGGTGCTCGCCCACGCCGGCGCGTAGCCCTCGTCGACGTTGACCGTGCCGGCGCGGACACGAGCCGCGATCGCCTCGCCCTGCGCCTTGGTCGCCGCCCACACCGAGGCGTTGAGGCCGTACTCGGTGTCGTTGGCGCGACGGATCGCCTCCTCGACGTTCTCCACCGGGTACACCGACACGAGCGGACCGAACGTCTCCTCCCGGTAGCACTCGGCGTCCTCGGGGACGTCGGTGAGCACGGTCGGTTCGTAGAACAGCGGTCCCAGATCGGGACGCGCCTTGCCACCGGCGACGACGGTCGCACCCTTGACCACCGCGTCGTCGACGTGCGACGACACGGTCTTGACCTGCGTTTCGTTGATCAGGCAGCCCATCTCGATCCCGAACTCGTAACCGGGGCCGAGCGTCATCTTGCGGACGCGGTCGCCGAGCATGCGCGTGAACTCGGGGGCGATGGACTTCTCGACGTAGATGCGCTCGATGGAGATGCACAGCTGGCCGGAGTTCGAGAAGCACGCGCGCACGGCGGCGTCGGTGACCTCGCGGAGGTTCGCGCCGGCGGTGACGATCATGGGGTTCTTGCCGCCGAGTTCGGCGGAAAAGCCGATGAGGCGGCGCCCTGCCTGCTCGGCGAGGATCCGGCCGGTCTGCGACGATCCGGTGAACATCAGATAGTCGGTGTTCTCGACGAGGGCGGTCCCGACGACGGAGCCGGGCCCGGGCACGACCGCGAACAGATCGCGCGGCAGTCCGGCCTCGTAGAGTAGTTCGACGCACGCGAGCGCGCAGTACGGGGTCTGGCTGTCCGGCTTGAGGACGACGGCGTTGCCGGCGAGCAGCGCCGGGATCGCGTCGGACACCGCGAGGGTCATCGGGTAGTTCCACGGCGCGATGACACCGACGACACCCTTCGGATGATGCCGCACGACGGTCTTGGTCAGTCCGGGCAGCATGCCGGTGGCGCGGTGCGGGCGCAGCAGCTTCTCGGCGGTGCGCGCGTAGTAGCGGGCGGTGATCGCGATGTCGACGACCTCCTCCTGCGCGGACGCGCGGGACTTGCCGGTCTCGGCCTGCGCCATGTCCATCAGTTGCTCGCGCCGGCGCAGCACGAGGTCGCGGTAGCGGTGGAAGATGCGTGCGCGGTCGGCGACCGGCCTGGCCGCCCACGCCGCCTGCGCGATGCGGGCACGCTCGATCGCGGTCTTCGCGTCGTCTGCGGTGCCGACCGGGATCGAAGCGATCTCCCGGCCGCTGAATGCCTCCACGACCGGACGCGTGGTCCGCTGCGCGACGTCGTCGATGGCAATGAGGTCCGCGAGCCGCGTGAAGGTCGCAGCGCTGGGAGCAGGCATATCGCACCCCTACCGGTGAGTAGTTTTCCGAGTAACACCAAACTTAGCGCGCGGGGGTGGCCGCTGTCACAATTCCGTCACCCGCAGCTCGACGCGAGCCGGGATCCGCCGAGCGATACGACAGCGGCGCGCAGCCGGCCGCGCGCGGCTGTCCGACGGGGAAGCGAGGCCGTTCACACCCCCGACGTGCGGGAAGCACGCCTTTTGATCACGCTGACGATAATTCTGTTCCGGTAACGATCTCTTCCCCAGGATGGTCATCGGGCCCGGTCCTCCCGGTCGCCCGTCCCTGTTCATCGCTGGAAAGAGAAGGCTTCGTATGTCTCGCCTACGTCGTGCTGGATTCACAGCCGCTGTCGCCCTCGTCATGACGGCGGTTGCCGCCTGTGGATCCGGTTCCTCCGGCGATTCACCGGCCGCCGAGGGACCGCTGCCCACCGAGATCCCCGCGGGCACCAAGCTCGTCATCGCGGACCAGGGTGAACGGCAGCTGTCCCTCCTCACCGGCTCCGGACAGCTCGACACGCTGCCGTTCGAGTACGAGTTCGCGACCTTCCAGGGTGCGCCCTCGATCCTCGAGGCGTTCCGCGCCGACGCGGTCGACGTCGCGTGGGCCGGCGAGATCATGACCGTCCAGTCCCTGGTCGCCGGTGACGACGTGCAGGTCGTCACGGCCATGCAGACTAACAACGGCCTCAACATGGGCATCGCCCCGAATGCTTCGGACATCAAGTCCCTCGCGGATCTGAAGGGCAAGCGGATCGGCTACGCCGAGGGCACCTCGCAGCAGGCCTTCGTGCTCCGTGGCCTCGACAAGGCCGGCCTCTCGGTCGACGACGTCGAGCTCGTTCCGATGTCGCTGCCGGACTTCCCGGATGCACTGCGCTCCAACCAGATCGACGCCGCTCCGATGAGCGAGCCGGTCTTCTCCCGCTACATGCAGACCCCGGGTGCGACGTCGCTGCCGCGTCCCGAGATCGAGGACCTCAGCGAGGGCATCTCCTACCTCTACTCGAGCAAGAAGGCTCTGTCCGACCCGGCGACCGCCGCGGCGATCCGCGCCTACGTCACCGCGTACATCAAGTCCGTCGCATGGGCCAACGACAACCGCGACGCGTACATCGACACCTACTTCGTGAAGAGCCAGGGCCTGACGGTCGAGGACGGACAGCGCATCCTCGACACCGCCGGGATCACCACCTTCCCGCATCTCGACGAGGATCTCATCGCGATCCAGCAGCACACCATCGACGTGATCGATGCCGCCGGCGAACTGCCCAAGCCGGTCGAGGCCGCCGACGCCTTCGACCTGCGCTTCGACGAGGTCGTCACCGCCGCAGTCGCCGAGTCCGGCGCCGCCCACACCCGCAGCTGATCTTTCCGAGGGGAATTCGACATGACGAACCGCCAGCTCAACCTCAACGCCTTCATCTACCCGACCGGCCACCACGAGGCCTCGTGGCGCCACTCCGGCAGCGTGCCCGAGCGCATCTACGACGTGACCTACTTCCAGGAGCTCGCCCGCCTCGCCGAGAGCGCGAAGCTCGACGCCGTGTTCTTCGCCGACGGCCCCGCCCTGCGCACCGAGGTGAAGTACCGCCCCGACTACGGTCTCGAGCCGATCACCACGCTCGTGGCGATGGCGACGGTCACCTCGCACCTCGGTCTGATCGCGACCGCGTCGACCACCTACTACGAGCCCTACAACCTCGCCCGCCTGTTCTCCTCGCTCGACCACATCTCCAACGGTCGCGCCGCGTGGAACATCGTGACCACCGCGACCGACGCGGCGGCAGCGAACTTCGGCCTCACCGATCACCCCGATGTCCACCAGCGTTACGCCCGCGCACGGGAATTCGTCGACGCCGCGATCAAGCTGTGGGATTCGTGGGAGGACGACGCCCTCGTCATCGACAAGGAAGCCGGCGTCTACGCCGACACCGACAAGATCCACCGCATAGATGTCGAAGGCGAGTACGTCAAGGTGCGCGGCCCGTTCGGCTCCGCGCGTTCCCCGCAGGGTCGTCCGGTGCTCGTGCAGGCCGGATCCTCCAACGACGGACGCGATTTCGCGTCCACCTATGCCGAGGCGATCTTCACCGCCCATCAGCGCATCGAGGACGCGCAGGCCTTCTACAGCGACATCAAGACTCGCGCAGCCGGTTTCGGCCGCAACCCCGATCACGTGAAGATCCTTCCGGGTCTGAGCCCGTTCATCGGCGCCACCGAGGCCGAGGCCAAGGATCTGCACCGCGAGTTCAACGAGCTCACCATCGTCGAATACGGTGTCGGCCAGCTGCAGAAGATGGGTCGCATCGACATCTCGGGTCTCGGGCTCGACGAGAAGGTGCCGGTCGAATTGTTCGCCGGCTCCGGCGATATCACCGACAACAACAACAGCCGCCGGCTGGTCTTCGCGAAGATCGTCGAGCGGGAGCAGCCCACGCTGCGCCAGCTGCTGCACAAGCTCGCCGGGGCGCGCGGCCACAATGTCGTTGCGGGAACGCCGGTTCAGATCGCGGACACCATCGAGCAGTGGTTCCGGGGCGGTGCCGCGGACGGCTTCAACATCATGCCGCCGCAGTACCCGCAGGGCCTCGAGGCGTTCATCTCGACGGTCGTGCCGATCCTGCAGGAGCGGGGCCTGTTCCGCACCGAGTACTCGGGCACCACCCTGCGCGACCACTACGGTCTGCCCCGTCCGGCGAGCCAGTACGCGCGCGAACTCGCGTCGGCCGGCGTCTGACCGGACCCGACGAGTCGAAAGGACAAGGTCGATGAGCACCTCCGTCGTCGAACCCCGGCGTTTCGGTAGTGGTCTGGCCGGCGATGCCGACACCGACCAGAAGCCCGAACGCACCGGCGGGCCCGATCTGCAGCCGCGCAACACCCGCAGTCGTCTCGCTCCGGGCAAGCCCATCAAGTTCGGTCTCGCGATCGGACCGGTTCTGCTGCTGGTGATCTGGATCATCGCGTCGGCGACGGGGGTGCTCGACCCGAAGACCCTGTCCGAACCGTGGACGGTCGTCACCACCGCGGGCGATCTGATCGCCGACGGACGCCTGCAGTCCAATCTGTGGACGTCCGTCCAGCGCGCCCTGATCGGCGGCGTCATCGGCGTCGCCCTCGGTCTGACCCTGGCACTGATCGCAGGTCTGTCCCGCATCGGCGAGGCGCTGATCGACGGCCCGGTGCAGATCAAGCGGTCGATCCCGACCCTCGCCCTGATGCCGCTCGCGATCCTGTGGTTCGGCATCGGCGAGGAGATGAAGATCCTCCTCATCGCGCTGTCGGTGTTCGTCCCGGTCTACATCAACACCTACTCGGCGCTGCGTGGAATCGACTCCCGCTTCGTCGAACTGGCCGAAACACTGGATCTGTCGCGGGCCCAGTTCATCCGGCGGATCGCCCTGCCGGGGGCACTGCCCGGCTTCTTCACCGGCCTGCGCCTGGCGGTGACCATCGCGTGGCTGGCACTGGTGGTCGTCGAGCAGGTCAACGCCTCGAGCGGCATCGGGTACCTGATGTACCAGGCCCGCAACTACGGCATGACCGACGTCATCATCGTCGGCCTCGTCGTCTACGCGATCCTCGGATTCGGCAGCGACCTGCTGGTCCGTTCGGCAGAAAGGAAGGCGCTGGCATGGCGCAAGACGATCGGAAGCTGACCGTCCGCACCTCGGGCCTGGCCCGCGGCTTCGACGGCCGCGCGGTCCTGCAGGGCATCGACCTCGAGATCCGCGCCGGCGAATTCGTCGCCCTGCTCGGGCGCTCCGGATCAGGCAAGAGCACGCTGCTGCGGGCGCTGGCGGAACTCGACCACGGCGTCCCCGGTTCCGGCACCATCGAGGTGCCGAAGAAGCGCGCGGTCGTGTTCCAGGATTCGCGGCTGCTGCCGTGGGCGCGGGTGCTCGACAACGTGATCCTCGGCCTCGACGGGTCCGACGCCGCCGAGCGCGGCCGCAAGGCCCTCGCCGAGGTGGGTCTCGCGGGCCGGGAGAAGGCGTGGCCGAACGAGCTGTCCGGCGGTGAGCAGCAACGAGTTTCGCTCGCCCGGTCGCTCGTGCGGGAACCCGAACTGCTGCTGGCCGACGAGCCGTTCGGTGCGCTCGACGCGCTCACGAAGATCAAGATGCACGGGCTGCTCCAGGAGCTGTGCGCCAAGCATCAGCCGGCGGTGCTGCTGGTGACCCACGACGTCGACGAGGCCATCGCCCTCGCCGACCGGATCATCGTGCTCGACCACGGCCGACTCGCGGTGGAACTGACCGTCGATCTCCCGCATCCGCGCGCCTCGCGGGTCGTGGAGACCGCCGAGTACCGTCGCATCCTGCTCGAGGCGCTGGGGGTCGAGGTCGCGGCCTGAGGCCGTCCCCGGCCACCCGGCCCCAGCCGAATCGTGCCGGGCACCACGCTTCCGAATGTCGGTGGTGCCCGGCACAATCCAGTTCATGACCCGCTGCACGCGTTTTCACCGGGACGGCACCGCCTGCACCAACGTCACCGAGTACCTCGACGGCTGGTGCCGTCAGGACGACTGCGCCGGCTTCGTCCGCCCGAACACGTCGGCGGCTCCGGAAACCCACGGGTCCCCGCGCGGGACCGACACCCACATCCGCGCGGCGCCGGTGGCGATCACCGATGTGGCTCTCGACGAGATTCCCGGTGTCCATGTCACGACCCGTGCCGTGGACAGCTTCCGGTTCCATCACGGCGGGAGTGCGCGCAGCGCCGAGGTGCAACTGCGCTCCATGCTCGAGGACTTTCTCTTCAAGTCCGCCACCAGCACCTCCGCGAACGGTTTCGTGCGGTTGTCCCGTCAGGGTTACGACCTGGTGCTCTCCCCCGACCGGACGGCCATCACGGCCTACTCCACCGTCCACCGGGAGCGCACCTGGGAACAGGTCAAGAGCAATGTTCCCTCACGCTTCCGGCGCTACATTCCGCGGCGGCCGTCGACCGCCCCGCGCCGGGAGCCGGGAGAACCGGTGCCGCCGGAGCGGTTCGCGGACGTCTTCGATGCCTCCGAGGTGTATCTGACCGCGCGCGTTCAGCGGTCCTTCGCCAAGATCGAGGGCCTGTTGGAGGCCCCCGACGAGGAACTTCACGCAGCTGTACGCTCCTGCGCTGCGCAGCTTCCGGCCGGCATCCTCAGCCGACGTGCGGACGGACTGTTCGAGGTCGAACACGCGGGCCGGATCTGGCTCGTCACACCGGACTGCCGAACGTTGATCGGCGTGAAGCCGGTGCGGACGCAGGATTCGACCGAGCGGTCGGTTGTCGAGATTCCGAGGTCGGCCACCGCTCCACGCGCAGAACGTCTTTGATCACGAGCCCGTGTGAACGACGTCGAGGTGTTCCCTATTCGGGAACCGTGTACGGCCCGTTCAGTGCGGGAAGGTCGAGCAGCCGATCGAGCCAGCTGACGGCCTCGATCAACGCATGGGCCTGCTCCCCGGGCTCACTTCCGTGTTCGACGGGCGCGAGAGTGCCGTGGGCCCGCGGGAGGTCTCCGTCGAGGACCTCGGCGATCGCCTTCCACACATGTCGTTCGGGGGCGGGCAGGTCGTCGATCGCCAGCTGGATTCCGTCCGGAGTCCGCAAGGTGACCGCGAAGCCGGTGACCCCGTCCACCTCGCTGTCGACGATCGGCCCGATCTTGTCGGTGATCACGTCGGCGATCGTGGTGACCACCCACTCGAGCACGTCGTCGTACGAGGCGTCACCCGGTGCCGCGCCGTACACGAGCGCGGTCACGTACTGGGACAGGCCTACGATGTCGCCGTCACCGGCGAAGGCAAGCAATCGGCCCCCGAGGATCGCCTCGGGGCCCGCGCGTCGTCGATTCGGTTCCATACCGGAGAATGCCCCGCACCGAGCAATTCACACCTGCCTTCTTCCATAACTTTTCGGCGGCGGACGGTCGCATCGGTGGCGTCTGTCCAGCACCGCCGTCCGCCCCTCCCCACCGTGCCCCATCTGTGACCCTTCGACCGCTCGAAAGTTGCGTGGGCGAAGCAAGTCTTCGCACAGAATGCTTTCCGAGTCATCGGACTCGGAAGCCTTCCGAGTCCTCGGACTCGACGAGCAGGACGAGCAGGAGGAAACACATGGCAAACGGCACGCACGTCGCCACCCTCGCCGACCTCGAGCCCCTCGTCGGCAAATCCCTCGGCACCAGCGACTGGATGGCAGTCGAACAGGACCGGATCAACACCTTCGCCGACGCCACCGACGACCACCAGTGGATCCACATCGATCTCGAGCGCGCTAAGGCCGAGAGCCCCTTCGGCGGCCCGATCGCGCACGGCTTCCTCACCCTCTCGCTTCTCATCCCCATGTGGGAGCAGATCCTGAAGGTGGACAGCGCCACCATGGCCGTGAACTACGGCCTGAACAAGGTGCGCTTCACCAACCCGGTGCCGGCGGGAGGCAAGGTCCGTCTCGACGCAACCCTGAAGGATTTCGAGAAACTCCCCAAGGGCGGCGTGCAGCTCACCGTCGACGGACGGATCGAACTGGAAGGCAGCGAGCGTCCCGCTGTCGTCGTCGAGGTGATCCTCCGCTACTTCGAGGAGTGATCGAGCAGGCGTGAGCGAGCGGCGGAATCACGCCGCCCGTCGCAACTCGGGTCGGCCAGTGGCAGAATTCGCACGATGTCTGGCATTTCTGCCACTGGCACCGAGCGGTCGTTACCGGAGACAATGATCGCCGTGACGATCGAGACCGCCGCTCCTCCCCCGACCACCCACCGGATCCATTTCGCCTGGGCAGTCGCGACCGTTGCGTTCCTGGCACTGGTCGGCGCCGCCGCGTTCCGTGCGGCGCCGTCCGTGCTCATCGAACCGCTGCACGCGGATTTCGGCTGGTCCCGGGCGAGCATCTCGGCGGCCGTATCGATCAATCTGGTCCTCTACGGCCTCACCGCGCCGTTCGCCGCGGCCCTGATGGAACGCTTCGGGATGCGCGCGGTCGTCACCGCCGCCCTCGGGCTCGTCGCCGCCGGCAGCGGACTGACGGTCTTCATGACCGCCACCTGGCAGCTGATCCTGCTGTGGGGCGTGCTGGTCGGGCTCGGCACCGGGTCGATGGCGCTGGCATTCGTCGCGACCGTCACCGATCGCTGGTTCGTCGCCCGTCGCGGCCTGGTCACCGGCATCCTCACCGCCGCGAGCGCGGCCGGCCAGCTCGTGTTCCTGCCACTGCTGGCGGTGCTCGCCGAGAAGTACAACTGGCAGGCGGTCGCGCTGACGGTGGCGTTCGCGGCGCTCGCCGTCGTGCCGCTCGTCATGTTGTTCCTGCGCGAGCGGCCTGAGGACGTGGGCACCGTCCCCTACGGCGCCGGACCCGATTACGTGCGCGCCGAGCCGAGCACCGGCAACGCCGGGCTGCGCGCCCTGCGGGTCCTGGCGACCGCCGCGCGCACCCGCGTCTTCTGGCTTCTCGCAGGCACATTCGCCATCTGCGGCGCCAGCACCAACGGCCTCGTCGGCACGCACTTCGTGCCCGCGGCCCACGACCACGGCATGCCCCTGACGGCCGCGGCGAGCCTGCTCGCGGTGATCGGGATCTTCGACGTCGTCGGGACCATCGCCTCCGGCTGGTTCACCGACCGGTTCGACGCACGCCGCCTGCTCGGCATCTACTACCTGCTGCGCGGCATCTCGCTGCTCGTGCTGCCGTTGCTGTTCGCGAACACCGTGCACCCGCCGATGATCGCGTTCGTCGTCTTCTACGGCCTCGACTGGGTCGCGACCGTCCCGCCCACGGTCGCGCTGTGCCGCCGGCACTTCGGTCCGGACGCCCCGATCGTGTTCGGCTGGGTGCTCGCGTCGCACCAGGTCGGTGCGGGACTGGTCGCGTTCCTGGCGGGTCTGGTCCGCGACCGTCTCGGCGGGTACGACGCCGCGTTCTATGTCGCCGGGGCCCTGTGCGCGATCGCCGCGCTCATGGCACTCGCCATCGGCCGGGAACCGGCCACAGCCGCCTCACCACCATCCGCCGCCCCACAAGACACCCGCGCGTAACCCGCCGCGCGGGCGTGCCTCCCCACTGTGCGCATCGAGGTTGTCGGAAGCGGAGACGGAGCCGACCAGGCTTCCTAGACTTGGGCGCATGACCGTCCTTCGCAAATCCGACGAGCCCGTCGACTTCTCGAAGATCGAACAGCGGTCGCCGTCGCTCGCGCGAATGCTCATCGACCGCGTCACCAGCAACCCGGACGACGAGGCGTTCCGCTTCCCGGACGGCCAGGGCGGTTGGGCGAGTGTCACGTGGGAGCAGACCGTCGACCGCGTGCGTCTCATCGCCGGCGGCCTGATCGCCCTGGGGATCGAACCGGAGGATCGTGTCGCACTCGCGTCGTCGACCCGGTACGAATGGATCCTCGCCGACTTCGGCACGATGTGCGCCGGCGGCGCCACCACCACCGTGTACCCGACGACGAACGCCGCCGACGTCGCGTTCATCGTCTCGAACTCCGGCAGCCGCGTGGTCATCGCGGAGGATCAGGAACAGGTCGGCAAGCTCGCCGCCCACCGCAGCGAACTGCCCGACGTGCGCAAGGTCGTGGTCATCGACGGCACCGGCGACGGCGACTGGGTGATCGGCCTGTCCGAACTCGAGGACCTCGGCCGCAAGCTGCTCGAGGAACAGCACAGCGTCGTGCTCGATCGCATCCACGGCATCAAGCCCGAGCATCTGGCGACGCTGATCTACACGTCCGGGACCACCGGCAAGCCGAAGGGTGTGCGGCTGCCGCATTCGGCGTGGACGTACACCGCGGCCGCGGTCGATTCGCTGGGCATCCTGCACCCCGACGACCTGCAGTATCTTTGGCTGCCCCTGTCCCATGTGTTCGGCAAGGTGCTGCTGAGCGTGCCGATCCAGATCGGTTTCCCGACGGTCGTGGACGGTCGCGTCGACAAGATCGTCGAAAATCTCGCGGTGGTTCGCCCGACGTTCATGGGTGCCGCTCCCCGCATCTTCGAGAAGGCGCACGCCCGTATCGAAGGAATGATGGAGGAGGAAGGCGGCGTCAAGAAGAAGATCTTCGACTGGGCGATCGGGGTCGGGTTGCGCACGTCGAAGGCCCGCCAGGAGGGACGATCCCCCTCCGCACTGGACACGGTGCAGTACAAGATCGCCGACAAGCTCGTCTTCTCGACCATCCGGGAACGCTTCGGCGGCCGGCTCCGCTTCTTCGTTTCCGGTTCCGCCCCGCTCGACGCCGAGGTCGCGCAGTGGTTCGACGCGGTCGGCATCAAGGTGCTCGAAGGGTACGGCCTGTCGGAGACGTCCGCCGCGTCGTTCCTCAACCGCCCGAGCGCGTACCGGTTCGGCACCGTCGGCTGGCCGTTCCCCGGCACCGACGTCGAGATCGCCGAGGACGGGGAAATCCTGATCAAGGGCCCCGGCGTGATGAGCGGCTACCACGACCGTCCCGATGCCGATGCCGAGTCGTTCGACGCCGACGGCTGGTTCCACACCGGCGACATCGGTTCGATCGACGACGAGGGCTTCCTGCGCATCACCGACCGCAAGAAGGACATGTTCAAGACGTCGCAGGGCAAGTACGTCGCACCGTCCGCGGTCGCGGCGACGTTCAAGGGCATCTGCCCGTACGCCGCCGAGATCGTCGTGCACGGCGAGGGCAAGCCGTACTGCGTGGCGCTGGTCGCGCTCGACGCCGAGGCGATCGGCGAGTGGGCCAAGAAGAACGGACTGGAGGGGCTGTCGTTCGCGGAGATCGCGCGGCACGAGAAGACCGAGTCGCTGATCGCCGCATACATCGACGAGCTCAACGCCCAGCTCAACCGGTGGGAGCAGATCAAGAAGTTCACGATCCTGGACCGTGAACTCAGCATCGAGGCCGGTGATCTGACCCCGAGCATGAAGCTCCGGCGCAAGGTGGTGGTCGACCGATTCGCCGACAGCATCTCCGGCCTCTACGGATAGGCCACTATCCTGGTCCACATGAGTAGTGCACGACCGAATCCAATCCAGCTCATCGGCTACGTGTTCGGTCGCCGGCTGCCGACAGAAATGCAGGACTGGGTCCGCAACGACGTTCTCGGTCCCGGCAGCACGCGACGCTACCTGGTGCGCTGGATCACCCCGATCATCCCGTTCCTTCTGCTGTTCCTGCTGATTCCGGGCCCGGTGTGGATTCCGATCGCGATGATGCTGCTGTTGCTGCTTCCGTGGATCTACTTCTCGGTCGCGCTGCGGCCGATCTGGCAGCGGCACCGGCTGCAGCAGCACGGCCTGGATCCGGCCCTGCTCGGCGCGAAGGAGCGGGAGCGGGCGGACCGCGAGCGCGCGGAGTACGAACGCCGATTCGGTCGGTGACCTCTATCGACACTCGGACGCACCAGTCGCGTCTCTTCCTCCTGCTCGGCCCCGCCTTCGTGGCGGCCG
Source organism: Rhodococcus sp. NPDC003383 (assembly GCF_053589115.1). NCBI lineage: Bacteria > Bacillati > Actinomycetota > Actinomycetes > Mycobacteriales > Nocardiaceae > Rhodococcus > Rhodococcus sp. NPDC003383. Next base: position 97,455 of record NZ_JBSFRG010000015.1, read on the forward strand.
TCGCGTACGTCGATCCCGGTAACGTCGCCGCCAATCTGACCGCCGGTGCCCGCTACGGATATCTGCTGCTGTGGGTGCTGGTGGTCGCCAACATCATGGCGATCCTCGTGCAGTACCTGTCCGCGAAGATCGGTGTGGTGACGGGGCGTTCCCTGCCGGAGCTGCTGGGTATGCGCCTGCGCACCCCGTCGCGCCGCGCTTTCTGGCTCCAGGCCGAGGTGATGGCGATCGCCACCGATGTCGCGGAGGTGATCGGCGGTGCCCTCGCCCTGCACCTGCTGTTCGGGTTGCCCCTGTTCGTCGGTGGGCTGATCACCGGTGCCGTGTCCATTGCGATCCTGTCGGTGCAGGACCGCCGCGGCCAGCGTTCCTTCGAGTTCGTGGTGGTCGCGCTGCTGGCGATCATCACCGTCGGGTTCCTGACCGGTCTGGCGTTCACGGATGTGTCGTTCACCGACGCCGCGGCCGGGCTGGTGCCCCGCTTCGAGGGAACCGACACGGTCCTGCTGGCGGCATCGATGCTCGGCGCGACGGTGATGCCCCACGCGATCTACCTGCATTCGGCGCTCGCCCGCGCCCGGCACGGCAGGGTCGAACCCGGGCCCCGCCTGGACCGGGTGATGCGGGCGACCCGCTGGGACGTCGCCGGTGGCCTGGTCGTGGCGGGCACCGTGAACATCGGCATGCTGCTGCTCGCCGCGTCGGCGCTGCGCGGACGGGAGGGCACCGACAGCATCGAGGGTGCGCACGCCGCGATCACCGATTCCCTCGGCCCGACGATCGGCGTGGTCTTCGCGGTCGGCCTGCTCGCGTCCGGCCTCGCGTCGACGGCGGTGGGATCCGCGGCCGGCGCCGAGATCATGGCGGGTCTGCTGCATATCCGGCTCCGGCCGATCGTGCGGCGCGTGATCGTGATGGTGCCCGCGCTGATCCTGCTCGCGGCGGGTGTCGATCCGACGTTCGCCCTGGTGCTCAGCCAGGTCGTGCTGAGCATGTGCATTCCGTTCGCGCTGGTGCCGCTCGTGCGGATCAGTTCCGACCCGGTGCTGATGGGCGCGCAGCGCAATCTTCCGGCGACGAGTGCGGCGGCCTGGCTGACGGTGGGTCTGATCGTCGCGTTGAATGCGACGCTGCTGTGGCTGACCTTCACCGCCTGACTGCTGCCGCGTCGCCCGCTAGGACAGCACCTCGACGAGCGTGGTCGCCGAATCCCCGGTCATGACCCGTTCGACACTGTCGAGATGCTTGCGCCAAAAGGCTTCGGCGGCACCGGGTTCCCCGTTGCGCAACAATTCGACGAGCTTGCGGTTCGCGCGCAGCGCGACCGACGCGCCGGGGCGGTCGGAGACGTCGCTGCGCGTCGAGATGTAGAGGGCGTTGTGGGCGTCCATGATGTCGAGCAGCATGCCCGCGAGTACCGCCATCGTCTGGTTGCCGCCGAGTTCCATCACCATGCGGTGCACCTCGGTGTCGTACCGCGCGAACCCGATCGGGTCACCGATCAGTTCCGCGCCGCGTTCGACCAGTTCGGCGAGGGTGTCGACGCGATCTTCCGGGTTCGCGGCGATCAGACCGACCGCCGCGACCTCGAGTTCGGTGCGGGCCCGGTAGACATCGGCGAGGGGCACGCCCCGGTACTGCAGCAGCAGACCGGTCGAGCGGGCCGCGGTGGAGCGGTCCGGCGCCTGCACGCGGGCGCCGCCGTGGGCGCCGCGCAGGACGGTGATGATGCCTTCGGATTCGAGGATGCGGAACGCCTCGCGCAGCGTCGGCCGGGACACCCCGAACCGTTCCATCAGGGCCGCTTCGTTCGGCAGCGGCTCGCCGGGCTCGAGCTCGCCGGTGATGATCTGCCTGCGCAGGCTCGCCGCGATCAGTTCGCCGGCCTTCGGCACGCGAACAACCGTCGAGCGTCCGTCGAGTGGCATTTCACCGTCCTGTAGTCCCGTCGCACAGCCCAAGCGCTGTCCGGTAAGAATACAAGAATCTACCGCTTTGACCGGTTATGAGTACGATCATCTGACCGTATGAGCTGGGACTTATCCTCTGCTCATGAGCGAAGCAACCAAGCCCGAGTTCACCGCCACCGCCGACCTGGCCGACGAGATCGGTCCGGACATCCGCAGCTGCGACACGCAGTTCATCCAGTTCGGCAAGCACACCGAGTTCTGCGGGCCGATCACCACGATCCGTTGCTTCCAGGACAACCTGCTCGTCAAGCAGACCCTGAGCGAGCCGGGCAACGGCGGTGTCCTCGTGGTCGACGGTGGCGGCAGCATCCACACCGCGCTCGTCGGCGACATCATCGCCGGCCGCGGCGTCGACAACGGCTGGGCCGGGGTCATCGTCAACGGCGCGGTCCGCGACTCGGCGATCCTGCGCACGCTCGAGATCGGCATCAAGGCGCTGGGCACGAACCCGCGCAAGAGCACCCAGACCGGCTCCGGGGAGAAGAACGTGCCCGTCGAGATCGGCGGGGTCACGTTCAACCCGGGTGAGATCGTCTACAGCGACAGCGACGGCGTCGTCGTCCGCGCCGAGGCCTGATCGGATGCGGTGACGGTGCCGACGAATTCGGCTACCGCACTGCGTAGTTCACGACTGCGCGGCACCGCACCGGACATCCAGAACACCCCGTGCACGAGGCCGTCGAATCGCACGGTGGTCACGTCGACACCGTCCCGGTGGAGGCGGGCGCCGTATTCCTCGGCCTCGTCGCGCGCCACCTCGTTCTCCGTGGTGAGGATCAGCGTCGGCGGCAGACCCGCCAGGCTGTCCGCGCGGGTGGGCACCGCATAGGGATTCTGCGCATCGCCGGGCGCGGACAGGTACTGCTCCCAGAACCAGTCCAGCCCCGCCGCGGTGATCACGTACCCCTCGGCGAATTCTCTCCGCGACGGCAGTTGCGCCTCCGGATCGACGACCGGGTACACGAGCACCTGCCCGCGCAGCCGGGGTCCGCCCTGGTCACGGGCCCGCAGCGCCGTGACGGCCGCCAGGTTGCCGCCGGCGCTGTCGCCCATGATCACGATGTTGTCAGGGTCGCCGTCGTAGTCCGCGATGTTGGCGGCGACCCACTTCAGTGCGGCCCACGCGTCGTCCGGCGCGGCCGGGAACCGGTGCTCGGGCGCGAGCCGGTACGCGGCGGTCACCACGATGGCGCCCGTGGCGTTGGCGATTCCGCGAGCCGGCTCGTCCACGACGTCCAGGCTCCCCGCCACGAATCCGCCGCCGTGGAAGTACAGCACCACCGGATGCGGCCCCTCACCCTCCGGAACATGGATCCGCAGGTCCTGCTCCCGGCCGGCGCTGCTGTACCGCGCCTCGTGAACCCGCGCGACCGGTTCGGCCGGCGCCTGCAGCCCGGTGAACGTCGCGACGACTGCGCGCGCTTCGTCCACCGACATCTGCTCGAACGACTTCAGTCCCTGTGCCTGCAGTCCCGCGATCAACTGCGCGACGTGCTCGTCCAGTGCCATCTGTCTGCCTTCTTTCGAAAGTGTTGTGCTGCTGAGTGATCGGAGCGGCGTCAGGAGGCGCGGGCGAGTTGCTCGCCGCCGCCGAGCTCGAAGCCTTCGTAGCCGCGTTCGACGACCTCGGCGCACTTGGCCCGGTACGCGGGCGCTCCGCCGAGGTAGACCATGCAGACCCGCGGCTTGCCCGGGATGTTCGCGCCCATGTACCACGAGTCGGTGTTCGGCATCAGCGTTGCCGCAGCCAGTTCGGCGCAGTGCTCGACCCACGCGTCCTCTGCCTCGAGGGTCGGCTCGATCGTGTCGAGACCGCGCTCTCGCAGATGGGCGATGGCGTCGGTGGCGAAGTCGACGTGGTCCTCGATCGCGAGCGGCATGTTGTAGAGCACCGACGGGGACTGCGGGCCGGTGACCAGGAACAGATTCGGGAACTTGTGCATCATCAGCCCCAGATAGGTGCGCGGTCCGCCCGCGAACTTGTCCTCGAGCCGCTCGCCGTCGCGGCCGACGATGCCCATCGCCAGCAGCGGCCCGGTCATCGCGTCGAATCCGGTGGCCAGGACGATGACGTCGAGTTCGTGGTCGGCGGCCGCGGTACGGACACCGGTCGCGGTGATCTCCCGGATCGGCGCGCTCGCGACGTCGACGAGGGTGACGTTGTCGCGGTTGTAGGTTTCGTAGTAGTTCGTCTCGAGCGGCGGACGCTTGGTCGCGTAGGGGTAGTTCGTCGGCGCGAGCAGCTTCGCGACCTCGGGATCGTTCACCCGTTCGTAGATGCGCTCGCGGATGTATTCGGCGACCGTGTCGTTGGCTTCCCTGTCGAACAGGATGTCCCGGAAGCTGTCGATGAACAACCGGAATCCGCCTGCGTCCCAACGCTCGTCGAACACACGTCGGCGTTCCTCGGCGGAGACCGCGAGCGCGGAGTCCTGCACCTGGTCGTACGGGACGCCGAGGAAGTGGTTGCGGGAGGCGGCGCGAATCTCGTCGTAGTGCGCCTTGACGTGCGCGATCTCCTCGTCGGTGACCGGGGTGTTGCCGATCGGCGTCGCATAGTTCGGGGTGCGCTGGAACACCGACAGGTGCCCGGCCTGCTTCGCGATCTCGGTGATCGCCTGGATGCCGCTGGACCCGGTGCCGATGATCCCGACGCGTTTGCCGATGAAATCGACCGGTTCGTGCGGCCAGTTGCCGGTCAGGTACACCTCGCCGGCGAAGTTCTCGATGCCCGGGAACTCCGGCTTCTTCGGCACCGACAGGTTGCCCGCACCGGAGATCAGGTAGGTCGCGGTGACCGAGTCGCCGGACTCGGTGCCCACCGTCCACACGCGGCGGTCCTCGTCCCACACCGCGGAGGTGATGCGGGTACCGAACGTGATGTCCTTGCGCAGGTCGAAGCGGTCGGCGACGTGCCGCAGGTAGTCGAGGATCTCCGGTTGCGCGGCGAACCGCTCGCTCCACCGCCACTCCTGCTGCAGTTCCTTCGAGAACGAGTACGAGTAGTGGACCGACTCGATGTCGACACGCGCGCCGGGATACCGGTTCCAGTACCAGGTGCCGCCCACATCGTCGGCGGCGTCGAAAACCCGGACCGTCAGGCCCATTTCGTCGCGCATCTTGTACAGCGCGTACAGGCCGGTGAACCCGGCTCCTACCACGACCGCGTCGACGTCGGGAGAGGCGGAAGAAGGATCGAAGGACATGATGCTGACTCCTCGTGGATCACGGGGGAAGGCACTCGAGGGGTGCCGATCCGGACACGACCACCATGACGTGGATCACACCCACCCCACATGGGGGAGAACACCCCCGTAGCTACCTGTGTTGGGGGTCACAGCCCGATCGGGTATCTTCGGCCTCGATCCTTCGGCATCTCGGAAGGGAGTCCGGCGCTGTCCGCCACCACCGTCCCGCACAGGTCTCTGACCAGCTTCGTCGGGCGTCGCCGTGAACTCGACGCGGCCCGCGCGTGCCTGCAGCAGGCCCGTCTGGTGTCGCTGGTCGGACCCGGCGGGGTGGGCAAGACCCGGCTCGCGGAGGAGCTGGCGGTGCGCTCGGCGCGCGCGTTCCGCGATTCGGTCCGGTGGATCGATCTGGCGGCCGTCCGGGACCCGGACACGGTGCCGTCCGCGGCCGCCGCCGCCCTCGGCGTGACCGACCAGTCCAATCGTCCGGTGCTCGACAAGCTCGCCGAGCACACCCGCAACCGGCACATGCTGATCGTCGTCGACAACTGCGAGCACCTGCTCTCCGCGGTGATCACGCTGGTCACGTCGTTGCTGGCCGCAGCACCGGAGATCCGGGTGGTCACCACCAGCCGCGAACCGCTCGGCATCGCCGGGGAACAGACCTACCTGCTGCCGCCGCTGGGCACTCCCCCGCCGGGCACCGGATACCGGGCGGTGGACATCGCGCCGTTCGAGGCGGTGACGCTGTTCGTCGAACGCGCCCACAACACCGTCTCCGACTTCGAGCTCACCGACGCGAACGCCGACGCGATCGCCCAGCTGTGCCGGTCCCTCGACGGCATCCCGCTGGCCGTCGAACTCGCCGCGAGCCGGCTGCGGTCGCTGTCGCCCTCACAACTCGTCGAGCGGATCGACCGCCGGTTCGCGCTGCTCACCGGCGGCAACCGCAGCGCCCTGCCGCGGCAGCAGACCCTCCGCGCTCTGATCGACTGGAGCTACGACCTGTGCTCGGAGGACGAGCGGCTGCTGTGGGCACGCCTTTCCGTCTTCCCCGGCTCGTTCGATCTCGAAGCGGCAGAGGCGGTGTGCGGGTTCGGTGCGCTTCCCGTGGACGACATCGTCGACCTGCTCGACCGGCTCATCGCCAAGTCCCTCGTCGGCACCGAGCGCGCCGCCGAAGAGCTCCGGTACACCCAGCTCATGACCGTGCGCGAATACGGAGCCGAGCTTGCCGAGAGGTGCGGCGAGACTGCGGAACTGTATCGCCGGCATCGCGACCACTATGCCGCGCGGGCCGCACGCGCCGCGCAGGACTGGTGCGGATCGACACAGCGGGACATCCTCACGAACCTGCGCATCGACCATCCGAATCACATTGCGGCGCTGGACTGGTCGCTGCGAGAGGAATCGTCGTCGCCGACCACCGCCGAGTTCGCGGTGGCGTTGCGTTATCACTGGATCGCAGGCGGCAACCTCGCCGACGGCCGCACCCGCCTCGAGCGCGTCCTGCAGCACGTCACCGATCCGGTCCGAGCCCGCGGCGATGCCCTGTGGGTGGCTGCCTGGATCGCGCTGATCCAGGGAGATCACGATGCGGCCGAGCGGCACCTGACCGAATGCCGTTCTCTCGCCGGAACTCTCGGTGACGATCACCTGGGTGCACACACCGACCACTGGGCGGCCCTGCACCTGCTCTTCCGCGGCCGCACCACCGAGGCGATCGGCCTGTACGAGTCGGCGATCGCGGTGCTCCGCTCCCACGAGGACACCGCCGCGGTGCTGACCGCGTCGTTCCAGCTCGCCATGGCGCAGATCTACGACGGGCATGCCGACGCCGCGCTCGCCACCTGCAAGACGGTCCTCGACCTGTCCGAGCGCTACGGCGAGAACTGGAATCGCGCCTATTCGCTGTGGGTTTCGAGCCTCGTGCATCTGCATCAGGGGGCACCCGGCGCGGGGGTGGACGCGGCCCGGGCCGCCCTGCGTATCCAGCGGTCCTACAAGGACAAGATCTGCACCGCGCTGTCGATCGAGGTGCTGGCGTGGACATGTGCGGGATCCGATCCCCGGATGTCGGCGCGCCTGTTCGGCGCGGCCGACGCGGTGTGGACACGGCTGGGCACCGACATCTCGGCGTTCGGCCCCCATGTCACCGACGATTCGCGTACCGCGCGGCAGCGCGCCGTCGACGCGCTCGGCGAAGCCGAATTCGGCAAGCTCGCCTCCGCGTATGCGGGGACCACGATCGACGAAGCGGTGGTCTTCGCGCTCGGGGAAGCCGCCGCCGAGGCCACCGCACCGACGAGTGTTTCGCCCCTGACGAAACGGGAACTCGAGATCGCCGCGCTCATCGCGGAGGGCCTGAGCAACCGCGCGGTCGCCGAGCATCTGGTGATCTCACCGCGGACGGTCGACGGTCACGTCGAACGGATCCTCGCGAAACTCGGTTTCGGGTCGCGCACGCAGATCGCCGCGTGGGTCGCGGCGCGCGCGGCGTAGCTACCCTTCGCGGGTGACGCGTGCGCTGGCCCCTGCGATCTCCACGATGTCGCCGACGTGCAGCTGCCGGCCGCGCCGGAACTCCGCCTCGCCGTTGACGGAGACCAGTCCGTCCGCGATGACCTCCTTCGCCTCGGCCCCGGATTCGATGAGGTTCGCGAGCTTCAGGAATTGGCCGAGCCGGATCGACTCGTCGCGGATGGGTACTTCGTAGGCGTCGGACATGACTCCCATTCTCTCCGAGACGGGAGGCTTCGACGATTCGCGGCCCCCTGCATAGCCGCAGATCGGAAAGGCAGCGGCGCGCTGCCGCCAGCGCGCGGCTGTCTACCTCGTCTGCGGGTTCTGCGGGGCTGCCGAAGTCGTGTGTCGTCGTGTGCCGATCCGGGCACACTGGACGGGTGAGTAGCCCCGCACTGGTCTGGTTCCGCCGCGACCTGCGGCTGCAGGACCTGCCCACCCTGCTGTCTGCCGCCGACACGGCAGACAGCGCGGCCGCGGTGTTCGTGCTCGACGACCGGCTGCTGCGGCCCTGCCCGCGCACCGCCTTCCTGCTGCGGTGCCTGCGCGCTCTCGACGACGACCTCGACGGACGCCTGCTCGTCGTCCGCGGGGATCCGGTGACGGTGATCCCTCGGCTCGCCCGCAACCTCGACGCGGCATCGGTCCACATCAGCGCCGATTACGCCCCGTACGGGTCGCGCCGGGACCGGGCCGTCGAGGATGCCCTCGGCGACGTGCCGCTCGTGCGGACGGGATCGCCCTACGCGGTCTCACCGGGCAGGATCCTCAAGGGCGACGGCAGCCCGTACCGGGTCTTCACGCCGTTCCGGAAGGCATGGCTCGAGCACGGGTGGCGGGCACCGGCCCGTACCGGCGCGTCGACGGTGGCGTGGATCGACCCGGACGGCGTCGACGGCAGAACGTCGATACCGGCCGACGACGACAGCCTCGGGGTCGCGTTGCCGCCCGCCGGAGAGGCAGCGGCACAGAAACGCTGGCAGCAGTTCCGCGACGACGCGCTGGACCGGTACGACAGCGACCGGGACCGCCCGGACCTGGACGGCACCAGCCGGCTGTCTCCGTACCTGAAGTTCGGGTGCGTGCATCCGCGCACCCTGCTGCACGACCTGCGCGACCGTTCCGATCCCGGCGCGACGACACTGCGCAGCGAACTGTGCTGGCGCGACTTCTACGCCGACGTGCTGCACCACCGGCCGGACACCGCCCGCCGCAACTACAACGACCGGTTCGACGACATCCGCTACGACACCGGCCCTGAAGCGGACCGCGCGTTCACCGCGTGGAAGCAGGGCCGGACGGGATTCCCGATCGTGGACGCCGGCATGCGCCAGCTGCTCGCGGAGGGCTGGATGCACAACCGGGTGCGGATGATCGTCGCCTCGTTCCTCACGAAGGATCTGCACCTGCCGTGGTGGTGGGGCGCCCAACACTTCATGGATCACCTCGTCGACGGCGATCTGGCCTCCAACCAGCACGGATGGCAGTGGACGGCCGGGTGCGGCACCGACGCGGCACCCTACTTCCGGGTGTTCAACCCGACCACCCAGGGCGAGAAGTTCGACCCGACGGGTGACTACGTACGCCGCTGGGTACCCGAACTGCGCGGCATTCCCGGCAAGGGGGTGCACCGGCCGCCGACCGCCACGTCACCGAACGGATCGTCCCCGGGCTATCCGGACCCGATCGTCGACCACACACACGAACGGCAGGTCGCGCTGGCCCGGTACGGCGAGATCGCGAGACGGTAGATCTACCCATCCGGGGACACCGCCGCCCCGAACCACCGGATACGACGAAGCTGATACGGAGGGGACCATGGGCATCGAGTATTCGAGCATCGTCGACGTGCCGCGCGACGAGGTCTTCGCCTGGCACGCCCGGCCGGGTGCGATCCAGCGGCTGATGCCGCCGTGGCAGCCGATGCGGGTGATCGCGGAGGCGGATTCGCTCGCCGACGGCCGCGCGGTGCTGGGACTTCCCGGTGGCCTGCGGTGGATCGCCGACCACCGGCCCGAAGACTACGATCCGCCCGCGCGCTTCGTCGACGAACTGGGCCGCGACGGTCTCACCTCGCTCCCCGCCGGTCTCGTCGCGTCGTGGCGGCACGAGCACATCTTCGAAGCGGTCGGCCGCGGCCGCACCCGCATCGTCGACCGGGTGGACACCCCGATCCCGGAAAAGCTTCTGCTGCAGACCTTCCGCTACCGGCACCGGCAGATCGCCGACGACCTGGACGCACACCGCTGGGCCCAGTCGCAGGGTGTGCGACCGGTGACGGTCGCGGTCACCGGGACCTCCGGGCTGGTCGGCACCGCACTGACCGCGTTCCTGACCAGCGGCGGATACCGGGTGATCCGGCTCGTGCGCCGAGCACCCCGCGATCACCACGAGCGGCAATGGGATCCGCAGGAGCCGGCCGAGGATCTGCTCGAAGGCGTGGACGCCGTCGTGCATCTGGCGGGTGCGTCCATCGGTGGACGATTCACCGACGAGCACAAGGCCGCGGCCCGCGACAGCCGGATCGAACCCACTCGGCTGCTCGCCGAATGCGCCGCGAACACCGCGAACGGACCGGCCTCGTTCGTGTGCGCGTCCGCGATCGGCCTGTACGGCTACTACCGCGGCGACGAGATGCTCGACGAGAACGCTTCCCGCGGTTCGGGATTCCTCGCCGACCTGGTCGCCGACTGGGAGGCCGCGACGAAAGCCGCCGAAGCCGGTGGCCTGCGTGTGGTCCACGTGCGCACCGGCATCGTGCAGACTCCGCGCGGCGGCACCCTGCAGATCCTGCGTCCGCTGTTCGCGGCCGGGCTCGGCGGCCGGCTCGGCGACGGTCGGCAGTGGCTGTCGTGGATCGACATCGACGATCTGATCGATGTCTACCACCGGGCGCTCGCGGACCCGTCGCTGTCCGGACCCGTGAATGCCGTTGCGCCGGAACCGGTCCGCAACGAGGACTACACGCGGATCCTGGCGAGCGTGCTGCACCGGCCGGCGCTGCTGCCGGTGCCGTCGTTCGGTCCGAAACTGCTTCTCGGCGACCAGGGTGCCCGTGAACTCGCCCTCGCCGACCAGCACGTCGTGCCGCGCCGGTTGCTCGAGGCCGGACACACATACCGACGTCCCCACATCGAGGACAGCCTGCGGCATCAACTCGGGCACATCCTCGAACAGACATGACTGCCCCGCTGCGCATCCTGGTCACCGGCGCCACCGGATACATCGGCGGACGGCTCGCCCCTCGCCTCGTCGCCGCCGGGCACCGGGTGCGGGTGCTGGCCCGCACCCCGGACAAGTTGCGTGACGTCCCCTGGGCGGGCGACGTCGAGGTGGTGCAGGGCGATCTCGACGATCCGGACTCGGTGGAGGCCGCGTGCCGTGACATCGACGTCGTCTACTACCTCGTCCATTCCATGGGCGGGCGAGGTGAATTCGCGGAGGCGGAACAGCGATCCGCCGAGCACGTCGCCGCGGCGGCGAAACGTACCGGCGTCGGCCGGATCGTGTATCTCGGCGGCCTGCATCCGAATTCCGACCGGCTCTCGCCGCATCTGCGGTCGCGGGAACAGGTCGGCCGGATCCTCCTCGACTCCGGGGTACCCACGCTGGTGCTGCAGGCGGGCGTCGTCATCGGGTCGGGTTCGGCGTCGTTCGAGATGATCCGCCACCTCGGCAACCGTCTGCCGGTGATGACCACACCCCGCTGGGTGAACAACCGGATCCAGCCGATCGCGGTGCGCGACGTGCTGCACTATCTCGTCGCGGCCGCCGACGCACCGCTGCCGCGCAGCCGGACCTTCGACATCGGTGGCCCCGACGTGCTGCGCTACGGCGAGATGCTGCAGGTCTACGCGGAGGTCGCGGGGCTGCGGCGGCGGCGCATCGTGGTGCTGCCGGTCCTCACCCCGAGACTGGCCGGACTGTGGATCGGCCTGGTCACCCCCATTCCCCCGTCGTTGGGGCGTGCACTGATCGAATCGTTGAGCACCGATGCGGTCGTCTCGGAGCACGACATCGACGCGGTGATCCCTCCCCCACCTGGCGGCACGACCGGATACCGGGACGCGGTCGCGCTGGCGTTGCGCCGCATCGATCGCGGCGAGGTGGAAACCACGTGGGCGAACGCCTCACCGGTCGGTGCACCCGCCGACCCGCTGCCGTCCGATCCGGACTGGGCCGGGGAGGTGGTGTTCACCGACGAACGCAGCCTGGACTGCGACTGCCCCGCGCGTGAGGTGTGGCCGGTCGTCGAGAGCATCGGCGGCGAGAACGGCTGGTATTCCTTCCCGTTGGCGTGGACGATCCGGGGCTGGCTGGATCGGTTCGCCGGTGGGGTGGGCCTGACACGGGGGCGCCGCAACCCGACGACGCTGCACACCGGCGACGCCCTGGACTTCTGGCGCGTCGAGCGGATCGACCGCTTCGAACTGCTGCGGCTGCGCGCCGAGATGCTCGCGCCGGGCGGGGCGTGGCTCGAATGGCGTCTCGAACCGCTGGGCCCGGACCGGACACGCCTGCATCAGCGGGCGATCTTCTTCCCCAAAGGACTTGCCGGCAGGCTGTACTGGTACTCGCTGCTGCCGTTCCACGGGATCATCTTCAAGGGCATGCTCGAGAACATCGCGGGCGCCGCGCGCCGGGAAGCCGGCGTGGGCGCATGAGACCGGCGCCGGGGTCGCATCCGAAGTTGCGATCCCGGCGCCGGTTCCTCAGCTACACAGTGCCTTCCGCTACACCGTGCAGAGGGGCTTGATCTCCTGCAATCCTTCCGTGGTCGGGGAGGTCAGCATCAGGCACGAGTTGTACCCGGCGTCCTCGACGACCGTGCGGATCTGTTGCCACGCAGCGCCGTCCACCACCGGCGAGCGCGACAGCACGAATCCGGACACCCGAGTCGGGTCACCGACGAGGGCCCACGAGTAGTCGTCGGCGAGGTAGGTGACGATGTAGTTGCTCGGACCGTCGAGCGAGTCCTGGAACGGCACACCCGGGAACGACACGTGCAGCGACGCGGTGTCGTTGACGCGGGCGTTGCCGACGATCCCGCGCCGCTCGCCGGTGATCGTCGTGCACGAATTCTCCACGCGCACATTGCGTTCGTCGAGAAGGGTGTACTGCGCGGTGGTGTCGCGAACACAGTCGATGTTGTACGGCGCAGGATTGGCGGCGAGCTGGTACCAGCCGCCGACGTACTGCGTCACGTCGAGCTGAGGAACGGGAGTCAGCGGCGCCGCCTGCGCGGGTGCCGCGACGAGGGCCGGACCCACCGCGGCGAGTGCCGCCGCGGCGAGTCCGAACATCGCTCGTTTCACGGGATCTCCTTTCGTCGGTCCGGGCACCGGAATTACTGCTGCGGCGGCAGCAGCACTCCGTCGATCAGGTAGACGGTGGCATTCGCAGTCTTGATTCCACCACAGATCAGGTTGGCGTCGTTGAACTTCCAGTCGTCACCCGAGCCGGTCACCGTCACGGTCCCGCCCTGGACGGTGGTCTGGTCACCCGCGATGTCGGCGGGAGCGATCTGCCCCGGAACCACGTGGTAGGTCAGGACATTGGTGAGCAACGCCGAATCCGTCTTCAGCGTCTCCACGGTGGCGGGATCGACCTTCGCGAACGCGTCGTCGACCGGCGCGAAGACGGTGAATTCGCCCCCGTTGAGGGTGTCCACGAGGTTCACGTCCGGGTTGAGCTGCCCGGAAACCGCTGCGGTCAGCGTCGTCAGGACCGGCACGTTCCCGGCGGCGGTGGCGACCGGCTGCTGTGCGAGCTCTTCGATCGAACCGGGTCCGGTCGGTACCTGCTCGGCGTAGGCGGCGCAGCCCGGGCCCACGAGTCCGGATGCCGCGGCCTCCGCGGTGGTCGTCGCTTCCATCGACGACATCGCCGAGGTCGCTGCCGAAGTCGCCGACTCCGTTGCGGAGTCGGAGTCGTCGGACGAGCACGCCGACAGACCCATCACTGCTGCGGCGCCGATTCCGATCAGTGCCATGCTCTTTCGCGTTCGAATAGCCATCGTTCGTCTTCCTTCCGTGGCGAGGGCCCGGGGGCTCCGTCGATCGGGTGTGTCACCGGTCATTCGCCACCGGTCGGGGGGCGGATGGGTCGGATCCGAAAGTTTTTTTCGAGAGCCGTTTCCGGGGCCGGTTTCTGCGGCGAGCCATCCGCCGCGTCTGCGGCTCCGAATGGCGGTCATGGAGATTCCTTCGAGCCGCGGCCGCGCCCACGTGCTGGTGCTGCCCGGCGGCAAGCCGGCGAGTACCGCGACCGCCCGGTGGTGGCACCTGTCGCAGCTGCGGATGTCGCTGCTCACCGAGTCTCTGCGGCTGCGGTTTGCCGGCACCGGCATCACCGTCCGCCAGGTGCAATACACGGTGCGGGGCTGGAACGGGAACGTCCGCAGCCCCGTGCAGGACGGTCTGCGTGCCCTCGACGAGATCCGCCGCCGCCGGCCCGATGCTCCCATCGGACTTGTCGGGCATTCGATGGGCGGGCGTGTCGTCGCACACCTCGCCGCGCACCCTCAGGTCGAGGCGGTGGTGGCGCTGGCCCCGTGGTGGCCGGACAACGACGGCGCCCTGATCCCGCCGGGCCGGCGGCTCCTGGTCGCCCACGGCACCGCGGACACGTGGACCGACCCGTCGGTCGCCGAAGCCCAGACGGAAGCCGCCCGCCGCCGCGGCGTGGACGCGACCTGGCTGCCGTTCCCCGACGCCGGTCACTTCCTGCTCACCCGGCCCGAGCGCTGGCACGCACTGACCGCCGATTTCCTGTCCGACGCCCTGACCCCGCCCACCCACTCCCCCGGAGGCTCCCGTGAAGCATGACCGGCCCCGTTCCGTCGCCGTGATCGGCAGTGGCGTCGCGGGCCTCACCGCGGCCCACGTCCTCGCCCGCCGCGACCGCGTCACCCTGTTCGAAGCCGACGCGCGTCTCGGCGGCCACGCCCACACCCACGACGTCGACCTCGGGAACGGGGTGCGGGTGCCGGTGGACACCGGGTTCATCGTGCACAACGACCGCACCTATCCGACGTTGCTGCGCCTGTTCGACGAACTGGGCGTCGCCACGCAGGACACCGACATGTCGATGTCCATCCGGTCCGACGCGACCGGACTCGAATACGCGGGCGCAAAGGGTCTGCCCGGTCTGTTCCCCGGCCTGCGCTCGCTGACCCGCCCCCGCTACCTGCACATGCTCGGCGAGGTCGTCCGGTTCCATCGCCTCGCCCGCGCCCTGCTCGGCGAGACCGGCGACGCCGGTGACGTCACGCTCGCGGAATTCCTCGCGCGGCATCGGTTCTCGCGGTACTTCGAGGAACACTTCATGACGCCCTTGGTCGCGGCGGTCTGGTCGTGCGATCCGGCGCAGGCCACCCGCTATCCGGCACGCTATCTGTTCACCTTTCTCGAACACCACGGCATGCTCACCGTCTTCGGATCACCGACGTGGCGCACCGTGACGGGTGGCTCGGCCCGCTACGTCGAGAAGATCGCCGCCGGGCTCGACGAAGTGCTCGTCCACACCCCCGTGCACCACGTCGAACGCACCGGCGACGGTGTCCGCGTGGTCGCCGGGGACGGGGACGCACGCGCCTTCGACGCCGCGGTCATCGCGACACACCCCCGGCACGCCCTGGCGATGCTCGCCCGTCCCACCACCCTCGAGCAGCAGGTTCTCGGGGCGATGCCGTACTCCGTCAACCACGCCCAGCTGCACACCGACACGTCGCTGCTGCCCCGCGCCGAACGCGCCCGGGCGTCGTGGAACTACCTGATCCCCCGCGACGGCGACGGCAGCGGCTCGGTGGTCGTCACCTACGACATGACCCGGCTGATGCGGATCTCCACTGTCACCGATCGGCGTTTCCTCGTCACGCTCGGCGGCGCCGACCGCGTCGACCCGGAGAAGGTGATCGCCGAGATGACCTACGAACACCCGTTGTACACACCGGAATCGGTGGCAGCGCAGCAGCGTCTTGCGGAACTCGGCAGCCACACACTCGCTTTCGCCGGCGCTTATCACGGCTGGGGATTCCACGAGGACGGCGCGCGTTCCGGCGTCGAGGCGGCACGTCGTCTCGGGGTCGAATGGGACAGCGCCCCCACAAAGTTCCCGCACGCCGAGGCGGAGGTGCTCGCGCCATGACCACCCCGTCGCTCTACCGGACCCGGATCCGGCACACCCGCCACGCCCCGATCCGGCACGGCTTCGAATACCGCAGCTACAGCTGGTTCGTCGACCTCGACGACCTGCCCCGGCTGCCGCTGTGGCTGCGGCCCTTCGCGCGTTTCGACCCCGCCGACCATTTCGACGATCCGCGGCCGCGGGCGACACTGCGCGACGCCCTCGACGCCTACCTCGCGGACCGCGGCATCGACCTGCGCGGCGGGCGGGTGACCGCCCTGCTCAACGCCCGGGTGCTCGGCTACGTGTTCAATCCGCTGAGCCTGTTCTGGTGCCACGACGACACGGGCGCTCTCGTGTGCGTGGTCGCCGAGGTGCACAACACGTACGGCGGCCGCCACTGCTACCTGGTGCGCACCGACGTCACGGGTCGCGCCGAGGTCGACAAGGCGTTCTACGTCTCCCCGTTCAATCCCGTCGACGGCCGCTACCACCTGTCCGTCCCGGAACCGGGGAACGAGCTGAAGGTGGCGGTCGTCCTGCACCGGAACGGGTCGATCCCGTTCACCGCGACGATGCGAGGCCGGGCACAGCGGGCGACCGCCGCCACCGTCGCGGTCGCACAGCTCACCGATCCTCTTGCGCCGCTGATGGTCTCGGCCCGTATCCGACGGCAGGGCATCGCCCTGTGGCTGCGCAGACTGCCCCTCGTCCCTCGGCCCACCGGCCACCGTCTCCTAGAGGAAGTCCGATGACCGCACCGGAACTCGACGACACCGCACCCGCCGTGAACGCGCAGCGCTGGCCCGACATCGTCGGAGTCCGCACCGACCGGCACGCGCGGGTGGCCGGTGCGGTCGCCGACCGCCTGTTCCGCCGCGCCGCGTCCCGGCTGGATGTGCGCGTGGAATATCCCGACGGCACCGTGGTCGGTGCCGCAGCGCGGGGGCGGATCCTGCCGCGCATGATCATCCGCCGGCCCGAGGCATTCGCCCGCCGACTCGGGACCGCCGGGCTCATCGGATTCGGCGAGGCCTACATGGCCGGGGACTGGACGGCACCCGACCCGGTCGCGGTGCTCACCCCCTTCGCGGCCGAGGTCGACCGGCTGATCCCGCGTCCACTGCAGCGACTGCGCCGCCTGTTCGTCGCCGGCCACCCTGCCGCGGAACGCAACTCGGAGAAGAACACCCGCTCGAACATCTCCCGCCACTACGACCTGTCCAACGACCTGTTCGAATCGTTCCTCGACGAAACCCTGACCTATTCGAGCGCCCTGTTCGACGAATTCCCGGCCCGCTGGGACGACCTCGCACAGGCACAGAGGCGCAAGATCGACCGCCTGCTCGATGCCGCGCGCGTCGGCCCCGGCACACGTCTTCTCGAAATCGGCACGGGCTGGGGAGAGCTGAGCCTGCGGGCGGCGCAGCGCGGGGCGCAGGTCCGATCGGTGACGCTGTCGAGCGAACAGCAGGAACTCGCGCGCCTCCGCATCGCCGAGGCCGGGCTCGGCGACGCGGTGCAGATCGATCTGCTCGACTACCGCGCGATCGACGGCGAGTACGACGCCATCGTGTCGGTGGAGATGATCGAGGCCGTCGGCTACGACTACTGGCCCACCTACTTCCGCGTCCTCGACCGGCTGCTGCGTCCCGGCGGACGCGTCGCCCTGCAGGCGATCACCATGCCGCACGAGCGGATGCTGGCGACCCGCGACACCTACACGTGGATCCACAAGTACGTCTTCCCCGGCGGGCTGCTGCCGTCCACCGCGGCGATCGAGACGATCACCCGGGACCACACGTCGCTGCGCACCGTCGACCGTCTCGGCTTCGGTGAGCACTACGCCGAGACGCTGCGGTTGTGGCGTGAACGGTTCACCGCGAACAGCGACCGGGTCACGGCGCTCGGATTCGACGCGACCTTCCGCCGGATGTGGGATTTTTATCTCGCCTACTCGGAGGCCGGTTTCCGCTCCGGCTACCTCGACGTCCAGCACATCGTTCTCGCGAAGGAGGCCCGGCCGTGAGCGCCTGGAGCAGTTTCCTCACCGTCACGCTGGTCAGCCTTGCCGGACTCGCGGTCCTGCAAGCGGCCACGTTCGCCGTCGGGCGCCGGATCGGCCGGTACAACGTCGTCGACGTCGCGTGGGGCGCGGGCTTCGTGTACGTCGCCGCGGTCGCGGCGGCGATCGGCAGCGGCGACCCGGTCCGCCGTGTGCTGCTGCTCGTGCTCGTCACCCTGTGGGGTGTGCGGCTGACCTGGCACATGCACCGCAAGTCCGCGGGCAAGGGCGAGGACCCGCGGTACACGGCTCTGCTGAACCGGGCCGGCGGCGCCTCCGTCGGCAACGGGGCGAGCGAAGCGACGGGAATCGCGATCGTGGTGCGGAAGATCTTCGTCACCCAGGGCGCCGCGCAGTGGTTCGTCTCCCTGCCGATCCAGGTGTCCGCGGTCGCCGGGCCCACCCGCGGCCTCGGCACGGTCGCACTGATCGCCGGTGTGGTGCTGTGGGCTGTCGGGTTCGTGTTCGAGGCGGTCGGTGATCGGCAGCTGCGCGCGTTCAAGGCCGACCCCGCCAACCGCGGCCGGATCATGGATCGTGGGCTGTGGGCGTGGACCCGTCATCCGAACTACTTCGGTGACGCCACGGTGTGGTGGGGCCTGTGGCTGATCGCCGCGAGCGTGTGGCCGGGTGTGCTCACCGTCGCCTCGCCCGCGATCATGACGTACTTCCTGGTGTACGCCACCGGTGCGCGGCTGCTGGAGCGGTCGATGTCGCGGCGGCCGGGCTACCCCGAGTACCAGCAGCGCACCTCGTACTTCCTTCCGCGGCCCCCGCGCCGCGCGCTCGATGGATCTGAGAGTCATGTTCGCCCCCGCGCCACCGGCTGACACCGCACGCTTCCGTCGCCGAAGCGAGTTGAGCTGCCCGATTCGCCCAGCTAGGCTTTCCGGCGATGAGCGGACACGGCCGATGACGGACGTCGGCGGCGGCACCGACACACTCGACGGACTCCTCGCGAAGATCGCGACGGAGGACCGGTCGGCCTTTGCCGAGTTCTACGACCTCACGCGCGCCCGTGCCTACGGCATGGTGCTGCGGGTGCTGCGCGATCCGGGATACAGCGAGGAAACGCTGCAGGAGGTCTACCTGCAGGTGTGGCGCACGGCCTCCGGGTTCGATCCCTCTCAGGGTTCGGCGCTGTCGTGGCTGATCACCCTGGCCCACCGCCGGGCGGTCGACCGGGTCCGTTCCGAACAGTCCGGCGCCGACCGGGAGGCCCGCTACGGGGCCCTGTCCACGGACCCGGCGTTCGACGCGGTGAGCGAGGAGGTGGTGCGCCGCGACGACACGCAGCAGGTCGCGGACTGCCTCGGCACGCTCACCGATCTGCAGCGACAGTCGGTCGAGCTCGCGTACTACAACGGCCTGACCTACCGGGAGGTGTCGGAACAGTTGTCCGCCTCTCTCCCGACCGTCAAATCGAGAATCAGGGACGGATTGCTCCGTCTGCGGAATTGCCTTGGGGGTGAGCAGCGATGACGAACAGCACCCATGCCGATTTCGGCGGTGACGACCTTCTCGATCTCGCCGCGGTCTACGCCCTCGACGCGGTTTCGGATTCCGAACGCGACGAGATCGAGGCACGCGTCGCCGCCGCCGGTCCCGAGCTGGCCGCCGAATTCGAGCGGGAGGTCCGTGAGGTCCGGGAGGCGATGGCGCAGGTCTCCGCCGTCGGCGCCGTGGAACCACCCGAACGGGTCCGGCAGCGTTTGCTCGAAACCATCGACATCACAGGCACTTCCGCGCCGGAGGCGACGTCTCGGCCGATTTCGCTCGAGCAGTACCGCAATCGGCGACGGAACTTCCTGCTCGCCGCCGCGGCAGCCGTGATCGTCGCGGTCGGTGCCATCGGCGTCGGATCGTGGGTCCGCCAGGACGTCACCCCTCCCCCGACGTCCGCGCAGATCCTCGCGGCCGACGACGTGCGCACGACGTCGGGCTCCATCGAGGGCGGCGGCACCGCGACCGTCGTCTACTCGAAGGAGGTCGACGCCGGGGTCCTGGTGATGAACAACGTGACCCCGCCGAGCGAGGGCACCGTCTACCAGATGTGGCTGATCGGCCCCGAGGGCATGACCTCCGCCGGCACCATGACCCCCGACGACGTCGCCCCGTCGACGACGGCCGTGCTCGACGACATCTCCGGCGCAACCGCATTGGGATTCAGCGTCGAACCGACCGGCGGATCCACCCAGCCGTCGAGTATCTTCGCCGAACTGCCGTTGACCTGATCCGGAGCCATCCGCGCGGTATCCGCGCGCCGGGAAGTCACCGGCGCGCGGCATGCATCGCGCTCTTGTCTCGGCCGTCGGCGGCTGCTGGTCAGGGAGTCAGGACGCTGCGCGGCGGGCAGGCAGGACCCATCGGTCCGACCGGCACCCAGTCGAAGGCTCTGCGTTCTCCGTGCCGCTTCAACCAGAACTCGTCGCGAATCTTGGCGACGGTCGACGTCCAGCTGAGAGCTTCCTTCAAACCCTGGACACGGAACCACTCCTGCGTACCGGCCGACAGCTCTTGGACGAAGTCGCCGGGCTGTTGCATCGCCATGCCGGCGTATCTGGAATACGCTCCCCTGCTGTCCTTTCCGACGAACACATCAGGGTAGAGCTCACAGGCCAGCTCCCCAAGCGACTTGATGCGATGCGACGCCCGCACCGCGAACTCCACGGTCCGCTTGTCCCTTCGCAGCGATGCCCAGTCGACGTCGGGACGCACGAGCGGACCGGGCCCGGCCACAGGAGCCCACCGACGCTGGGTTCGCTGCTCGAGCCGCTTCGCAGCCCTGCGATCGCCGGACAACACCTCGATCCAGTCGACTGCGAGCTCGATCGCCTCGTCCTCGACGACGAAGACCGCGTCGTCGTCCACCGAACGGATCCCGGCGGGAATGTGTGCTTCGTCCACCACAGCCTGGGCGGTCGTGAAGACCCGTCCCATTTCGTCGACGAAGAGATCGGGGTGGACCTCACACGCCGCCACCCCGGTCGACGTGACCCGGTGAGTGACCTTGACCTCGAACACCATTTACCGCAAATCCTTTTCTGTCCTCCCCGGATAGGGTCCCCCCCGGGTACAGGAATTCGACGCCGGACACGCGGCCATCCCCTCGAGCCGCGCGGCGCGAAGACAGCAGCGCGCGGCATACATCGCGCTGCTGTCTTGCCTGTCAGCGGTTGCGGGCGCACGACGGCAGCGGTCCACAGATCACAACAACCCGTGCTCGTGCGCGTAGGCCGCGGCCGCGGTGCGGGAGGTGACGTCGAGCTTCGTGAAGATGTTGCTCAGGTGCCGGGCCACCGTCTTCTCGCTCAGCACCAGCCGCTCGGCGATCTCCGGATTGCTGCAGCCGGTGGCGACGAGGCGAAGCACCTCGACCTCGCGTTCCGTCAGCCCGCCCGGCAGACCGTGCCGCAGCATCCGGTCGACATCCCGGCCGTCGGGTACGGCACCCAACCGGTCGAATATCCCACGGGCCGCGGTCAATTCCGCCCGAGCCGAGTACTCGTCGCCGATCTCCCGGACGGCGGTCCCGACGAGCACCCGCGACCGGGCGGCTTCGTAGGGTGCGTCGAGGTCCGTCCAGATCCGGCAGGCGTCCCGTGCGGAGCGGAGCGCGGATTCCGTTTCACCCGAAGCGAGTTCGACGATCCCGCAGGCGTACGCGGCCATCGCCCGCAACCCGATGCACCCGAATCCGGCGGACAGCTCCGTCAGTTCCCGGGCGGCGGTGCGTGCCTCGTCGATCTGGTGCCCGCCGGTCAGCACTTCCACGGCGGCCGGTAGCAACCGCGATCGCCGCACGGGATCCGGGGTTTCCGCGAGAAGCCTGCGGACCGCCGCGACAGCCTGGGATGTTCTCCCCCGGCACGACCACAGGAGAGCGAGACCCGGTTGGGGTTCGTAGCCGAGAACGGATGCTTCGGTGAACGCGGCCTCGGCCCCGTCGTACTCGCCTCGGATCCGTAGCACGTCGCCCTGTTCGGCCAGTGCGAGCCCGGCAGCTCCCGGGGTTCCGGTTTCCGCGTATCTCTGTGCAGCATGGGCGAATTCGTCGATCGCTTCCGGGAATGCCCCGTGCAATCGCAGGATCTGCCCGCGGTGGACCGCACACTGGCCGGTGAACGGGACCAGGGACGGCTGGGCTTCGCACCACCTGGTCAGGGCGGACGTCCACGACTCGGCCCGGACGAAGTCGGCCACCTCCTGGCAGGCCTCGATCATGGAGCAGTAGATCATTCCCGCGACGATCGGCGACACCTCGGAAGCCGCGACCCCGACCATCGCCTCGTCGAGCAGATCGAGCCCCTCGGGCACGTGCCCGGAATACATCAGCATGCGCCCTCTGCCCATCAGGCCCAACGCGATCAGGTCGGCGTTCCCGCTGCGGGACCCGGCGTCGCTCATCCGGTTCGCGGCGACCTCCGCACCTGCGATATCGCCGCCCGCGAGGTGTCGATGCATTTCGAACAACGAGAGGAAGCCCGTCGCCACGTCGTCGGACCGGTCCCCCAGCAGGCGCTGCGCCCTCGCGACCCAGCCGCCGGCCACGGCCATCTCCCCGCGCAGGCTCAGCACGAGGCACAACCAGCAGGCGAACCGAACCGCGCCGAGCGGGTTGCACTGCCGCACCTCGGCCGCATAGCCGCGCTGGAACGCGCGGACGGCGGCGTCGACTTCGCCGGAGAGAAAGGCCGCAGTGGCCAGGTCGTCGAGGTCCCCGGCGTCGAGGGTGCCGGCGCAGGAGAGCCGATCGAACGCCACGGCCCATTCGCGGCGTTCGAACGCCTCACGTGCCCGCGCCAGATCCTCCACGATGCCCATCGCGCGTCCTCCATCTCGGAGGATACGCGCGGTGGGGTCAGGCAGCGGCGGGTTGCGAAGCTGCCTCGGCGCGACGCGCACTGATCGTCCGGGCCAGGAACTCGGCGTCGTAGCCGACACCGGGCAGGACCATCGACCCGAATCCGTACTGGAACGAGAGCCCGCAGAAGTACAGACCCGGTGCGTCCGCGACCACGCCTCGCATTTCCTTCGGCCAGCCGTCGTCGCCGAACACGGGCAGATCGATCCAGTCGAAGACCTGACGGAAACCGGTGCACCACAACACATTTGTCACGTCGACGACGGTCCCGTCGGCGAGTAGCGGAAGGCCGTCCTGGACACCCACGATCCGGTCGGGCACGCGCGTGACACCGCGGTCACGGAGATCCTGCCGCTTGACCCGGATCATCGGCCCACCGTGGAATCGGATCTCGGGCATCGCCTTGCGCCCGATGGGGGTCCGCCGCGTGAGCACATGCTTGGCGACGAACACCATGACGGGGAAGACCACCCGGAACCCCGGGCTTTCCGGACGCACCGGGAGCTGGCCGCAATCCCGGCCGCAGAGGGTCGTGGGGTGGGTCGCGGCGACCTCGTAAGCGATGTCGGTGCCCGAGTGGGAGGCGCCGACGACGAGGACCGGCCCGGGCCGGAGCTGCGCGGGACGGCGGTACTCGCTCGAGTGGAGCTGCCGGATGGACGGATCGAGGTCGACGGCGAAGTCCGGCAGCTTCGGTGTGCGTCCGAAGGTGCCGGTGGCGACGACGACGTTCTCGGCGGTGATCCTCCGGTCCCCGCAGTCGAGGACGTAGCCGTCGTCCGAGGCGGAGAGCCGCTCGACCCGGGTGCGCATGCGGACCGGCAGCTCGAACGTCTCGGCGTACGAGTTCAGGTAGGCGGCGACGTCGTCCTTGCCGGGGAACGTCCACGGCCCACCCGGAAAGCGCAGTCCCGGCAGACTGTCGTATTTCGTCGGGGTGTACAGCCGGAGGGTGTCCCACTGGTTGCGCCAGTGGTCCCCGATGTGGTCGCTCGCATCGACGATCAGGAACGGCCGTCCCCGGCGACGGAGGTGGTAACCCGTGGACAGACCGGCCTGGCCTGCTCCGATGATGACGGTTTCGACATGTTCGGCGTTCATGGGAACCTCCGAGTGAGTACTGCTGTGAACGTCTCTCACGCTAGGAGCGCAGGCCGATCCGCCGCGTCGGGCGAATTACCCAACTCCCGACCGGGCGGATGGGTAGCTCATCCGGCCGGAGCTACCGGCGCGCCGAGAAGACAGCAGCGCGCGGCATGCATCGCGCTCCTGTCTGGGCCGTCGGCGGCTGCGGGGCACGCTACGACGGACGGGTGCCGACCACCACGGTGGCGTCGTGCTCCTCCGAAACCCGCACTGTCGCCGCGAGACCGGCTTCGGTGAAGGTCGCGATCGCAGTGTCCACCTGGGATTCCCCGATCTCCATCAGCAGCCGCCCACCCGGGGCGAGCCAACCGGGGGCCTCGGCCGCCAGCCGGCGGTGCACGTCGAGCCCGTCGCCGCCCCCGTCCAGCGCGACCAGCGGTTCGTGCAGCCGCGCCTCGGGCGGCATGAACGCGACCGCGTGCGACGGCACATAGGGCGCGTTCGCGACGAGCACGTCGATGCGCCCTGCGATCGACGCGGGCAGCGGCGCGCACAGATCGCCGGTGAACACGCGGCCGCCGAAGCGCTCGATGTTGCGTCGGGCGCACCGCACGGCGACCGGGTCGACGTCGACGGCGTACAGGCCGATCCCCGCGACCGAGTGAGCCAGCACCGCCCCGACCGCACCCGAACCGCAGCACATGTCGACGACGACGTCGCCGGGCATCAGCTTCTCCGCCGCGCAGCGGGTGAGGAACTCGGTGCGGCGACGCGGCACGAAGACCCCCGGCTCGACCACGATGCGCAGTCCGCAGAACTCGGCCCAGCCCAGGACGTGCTCGAGCGGCATGCCGTCGACGCGCCGGGCGACGAGTTCGGACAGTTCCTCCGGGTTTCGGGCCGCGACGGCGAGCAGGTCCGCTTCTTCCTCGGCGAACACGCACCCGGCCGCGCGCAGTCGGTCGATCAGGTCGGTGCGGGACCGATCCGGGGACGGTGTGGCGGCCACGCCACACCCTAACGCGGTTCGTGTCCCGAAAAGGGAGCCCGGCAACACCCATCCGCGGCCGGTACGGCTCCGAATGCCCCTCGTCCACGCGGGCACGGCAGGATAGTTCACGCGGCGAAGGGCCACCGACTTCAGGAGGAACGCTTGACGACCACGACGACACCACCGAAGCGCCCGAAGAGGCGACTCCGCTGGTTGCTACCCGCACTGCTGTTGCTCGTGTGGCTCGCGATCGCCGGGGGCGGCGGTCCGTTCGCCGGGAAGCTCAGTGAGGTCGCGCAGAACGGCAACAGCGCGTTCCTGCCCGCGTCGGCCGAATCGACCCGCGCGGATCAGTTGTATGCGGAGTTCACGTCCACGAACGCGGTGCCCGCCATCGTCGTCGCCGAACGCGAATCCGGGATCACCCCCGACGACCTGGCGTTTCTCGCCGCCGAGTCGGTGGGTCCGCCTCCGATTCCGTCGCAGGACGGTCAGGCCGCCCAGCTGATCGTGCCGATCGACGCGGAGACCGACGTCGGCGAGGTGGTCGAGGAACTGCGCGACCGGTTGGCGTCCCCGCCGGACGGGCTGACCGTGCACGTCACCGGCCCGGCCGGGCAGATCGCCGACCTGTCCGCTGCGTTCGCCGGAATCGACGGGATGCTGCTGCTCGTCGCGGGTGGTGTGGTGCTGCTGATCCTGTTCGTGGTCTACCGCAGCCCGATCCTGCCGTTCGTCGTGATCATCTCGGCGGTGTTCGCGCTCGCTCTGGCCAGCCTCGCGGTGTACATGCTCGCGGACGCCGGCGCGATCGCCCTCAACGGGCAGAGCCAGGGCATCCTGTTCATCCTCGTGTTCGGTGCCGCCACCGACTACGCCCTGTTGCTGGTCGCGCGATACCGCGAGGAACTGCGTGCGGTGGAGGACAAGTACGAGGCGATGCGCACGGCGTGGCGGTCGACGCTCGAGCCGATCGCCGCGTCCGCCGCGACGGTCATCGCGGGTGTGCTGTGCCTGCTGCTGTCGGATCTGAACTCGAATCGCGGTCTCGGACCGGTCGCCGCGATCGGTATCGCCGCGTCGTTCGTCGCGTCGATGACGTTCCTGCCCGCCGCGCTGGTGCTGCTCGGCCGCTCCGCGTTCTGGCCGTCCCGCCCGAAGGCCGATCCCCAGGCCGACCGCGGCGATCTCGCGTCGGCGCACCGGTTCTGGAATTCGATCGCCCAGAAGGTCGGCGCCAACCCGAGGCCGATCTGGATGGTGTGCAGCGTCGTCCTCGTCGGGTTCGCGCTGCTGCTGCCGCAGTTCAAGGCCAGCGGTGTCGCATCGTCGGATCTGTTTCTGCTCCAGACCGATTCGTCGTCCGGTCAGGAGATCCTCGGTGAACACTTCGATGCCGGCAGCGGTTCGCCCACGGTGATCGTCGCCCGCGAAGGCGCCCTCGAGGCGGTCACGTCGGCCGCTCGCCTCGAGGGCGTCACCACGGTCACCCCGGTGGCCGGTCCCGACGGTGCCCCGACGGTCGTCGACGGCCGGATCGCGGTGCAGGCCACGCTCTCCGATCCCGCCGATTCGCTCGAGGCCGAGGACACCGTCGAACGCATCCGCGACGCCGTGCACGCCGTTCCGGAGGCGGAGGCCCTCGTCGGCGGTACCACCGCCGTCGATCTCGACACGAAGGACACCGCGACCCGCGACCGCACCGTCATCATCCCGGTGGTCACGGCGGTGGTGCTGCTGATCCTGATCCTGCTGCTGCGGGCGATCGTCGCGCCGGTGCTGCTGATGATCACCGTGATCGTTTCGTACGCGGCAACCCTCGGGGTGTCGTCGCTGCTGTTCAACCACGTGCTCGACTTCCCCGGCGCGGACCCGGTGGTGCCGCTGTTCGGGTTCGTGTTCCTCGTCGCGCTCGGGATCGACTACAACATCTTCCTCATGACCCGCGTCCGTGAGGAGAGCGCACGGGTCGGCACCCGGGAGGGCACGCTGCGTGCGCTGACGGTGACCGGCGGCGTCATCACGTCGGCCGGTGTCGTGCTGGCCGCCACGTTCTCGGCACTCGCGGTGATCCCGCTGCTGTTCCTCGGACAGCTCGCGTTCATCGTCGCCTTCGGTGTGCTCCTCGATGCGCTGCTCGTGCGATCGCTGCTGGTCCCGGCGCTGACGATCGACATCGGCAAGCGGATCTGGTGGCCCAGCAAGCTCGCGTCGCGGGACGGGGCGGACTCCGGGACGGGAACTCGCGATCCCGTACCGGCCGTCAACGGCTAGATTCGATAAAGGTTCACCATGTCCGCCGGGTCCGGAAGGGCCCGGCGGGCGTCACGCGACGAACGCAGGAGGACGTGTGTTGAACACCGATGGCGGCTTGGGCAGGTCCGAAGCTGCCGTGGTGTCCCTGCTCCTGATCGAGGACGATCCCGGCGACGCTCTGCTCGTCGAGGAGATGGCCTCGGACGCGGTGATCGACTTCGGCATCGTCTGGGCGCAGTCGCTCGACGAGGCCCGCACCCGGCTCGGCACGACCCGGCCCGACTGCATCGTGCTGGATCTGAACCTGCCCGACGCGCACGGTCTCGATGCTCTCGAGGCCGTGCAGAAGTACGCGCCCGGTGTGCCGGTGATCGTGATGACGGGCCTCGCCGCGGAACAGGCCGGGCTCACCGCGGTCGCCGAGGGCGCCCAGGACTACCTGATCAAGGGTGTCGTCGACGCGGAGCTGCTCACCCGCTCGGTGCGTTACGCGATCGAACGCAAACGGGCCGAACACGCGGCCGCCGCGCTGCAGGCGAGTGAACAGCGCTCCCGCGAGAACGCCCGGCTCGAACGCGGTCTGCTTCCGGTTCCGTTGCTGCGCAGCGAAAATGTGGATGTGGTGACCCGGTACCGGACCGGCCGGGCCGGCGGTCTGCTGGGTGGCGACTTCTACGATGTCGTCGAAACCCGTGACGGCGCCGTCCACGTACTGATCGGCGACGTCTGCGGCCACGGCGCCGACGAGGCGGCGCTCGGCGTCAACCTGAGAATAGGCTGGCGCACAATGGTTCTCGGTGGTGTCGACGTCGAGACGAAGATGAACACACTGGAACAACTGCTCGTCGCCGAACGCCCGCGGTCGCACATCTTCGCGACCGCGACCAGCGTGGTCCTCTCCGCCGACCGCCGTTCGATCGAGGTGGTGCGCGCCGGGCATCCGGGGATCCTGTTGCGCACCCCGGACGACGTCCAGTGGCTCGAGGTGCCCGGCGGACCGGCGCTGGGCCTGCGCAAGCAGAGCGGCACGTGGCGGAAGACCACGATCGAGATCGACGAACGGACCGGACTGGTGCTGTTCACCGACGGACTGTTCGAGGCGAGGGTCGGCGAACTGGACCGGCTCGGCGAGGACGGCCTGCTCGAGTACGCCAGCGAACTCGGAATCGACTGCAGCGGAGAGAAATTCGTAGATTCCTTGATCGCCCACGTGGAAACGCTCGCGGCACCGCACGGCGGGCTGAGCGACGATGTCGCGGTCCTGCACGTGCAATGGGCGCGCGAGGACGGCCGCTCGTGACGACTCCGACCCCCCAGGCCGCCGCGGGCACGAAACTGACGGTGCAGGCCTGGTTCAACCTGATCCTGGCGATCATGACGCTGCTCGTCATCGCCGGCGCCACAGCGGGCGCGGCGGCGCTCGGCGCGAACTCGCGCGTCACCGACGACCTGACGGACCGCCTCATGCCGGCCCGCTCGGCCGCCTATCAGCTGCAGAGTGCGCTGGTGAACCAGGAGACCGGCGTGCGCGGCTACGCCCTCACCGCGGACGAGACCTTCCTCGCCCCCTATCGGGACGGCCTGCAGATCGAGCAGCAGTCCGAGGACCGGATCCGGGAACTGCTCGAGGGCCGGCCCGACCTGCTCGCCGATCTCGACGCCCTCGAACGGACCGCCCAGGAATGGCAGTCCACCTTCGCGGAACCCCTGCTCGCCGCTCCGGCACCCGATCCGGCGTTCTACGAGCGCGGCAGGGACCTGTTCGACGAGCTCCGCGCGAGTTTCGACCAGCAGAACCAGCACCTGACCGAGGCGGTGGACGACGCGCGGGCGGAGATCGATCGCGCGCGCACGATGCGCAACGTCGTGTACGCGGCCCTGGCCATCGTGCTGGTGGTCGCGGCAGGCATCTTCGCCGTGCTTGTGCGCGTTGCTGTCACCGAACCGCTGGCGCGGCTGGCCGCGTCCTCACGCCGGGTCGCGCAGGGCGAATTCGAGCATCGGGTCGACGCCGGCCGCGGGCCCGCCGACATCCGTTCCCTCGCGACCGACATCGAGGGAATGCGCCGCCGCATCGTCGCCGAACTGGACGTCGTCCGTGATCGTCAGCGGCAGCTCGAGGAGCAGACCCGCCAGCTCGATGCGACCGCGGAGGAGTTGCGGCGATCCAACGCGGATCTCGAGCAGTTCGCCTACGTCGCGTCCCACGACCTGCAGGAGCCGCTGCGCAAGGTCGCCTCGTTCTGCCAGTTGCTCGAGAAACGCTACGGCGACGTGCTCGACGACCGCGGCCGGCAGTACATCGATTTCGCCGTCGACGGCGCGCGCCGGATGCAGGCACTGATCAACGACCTGCTGGCGTTCTCCCGGGTCGGCCGCGTCGGTGACGGATTCGAGCGACTCCCCCTGGACCGCCCGCTCGACAAGGCCCTGGCGAACCTCGCCGCCGTCGTCGAGGACACCGGCGCACGGATCGAGCGGCCCGAGCGGTTGCCGGAGGTCGACGGGGACCCGACCCTGTTGTCGATGCTCTGGCAGAACCTGATCGGCAACGCGCTCAAGTTCAGCCGCCCCGACACCGAACCGCGGGTTGTCATCACCGCGGAGCAGGACGGCGACATGTGTCGGATATGCGTGCAGGACAACGGAATCGGTGTGCCCGAAGAATTCGCGGAGAAGATCTTCGTCATCTTCCAGCGTCTGCACGCCCGCGAGGAGTACTCGGGCACCGGGATCGGGCTGTCCCTGTGCAAGAAGATCGTCGAGTACCACGGTGGCGAGATCCGGCTCGACCCCGGTTCCGATACCGGCGCCCGCTTCTGTTTCACCCTCCCGGTCGCCGAGAACCCGCCCATCGATGACGTGCAGCCTGTCGCTGCCACACCGACCGAAGGAACGAACCCATGAGCCCCTCAGGCCACGCCATCGACGTCCTGCTCGTCGAGGACGACCCGGGAGACATCCTGATGACCCAGGAGGCTTTCGAATTCAACAAGGTCGGCAACACGCTGCACGTCGTGCGCGACGGGGAGCAGGCACTGGACTTCCTGTATCGGAGGGGCGAATACGCCGACGCCGTCCGGCCCGATCTGATCCTGCTCGATCTGAATCTGCCCAAGTACGACGGCCGGCAGGTCCTCGAGAAGATCAAGTCCGACCCGGACCTGGCGGACATCCCGGTCGTCATCCTCACCACGTCCGGTGCCGAGGAGGACATCGTGAGGAGTTACAAACTCCACGCCAATGCGTACGTCACGAAGCCGGTCGATCTGGACCAGTTCATCGCGGCGGTGCGGCAGATCGACAACTTCTTCGTCCAGGTCGTGCGCCTGCCCCGGCGCTGAGCGGTCCCGGCGATCGCTCGGGCCGTCAATCCCCGGATCGCTTCAAGGTGTCGAGGAACCTTGCCGCCCAACGATGGACGTCGTTCTCGACCACCTGCTCGTGCAGGGCGGCCATCCGCTCCTTGCGCTCCGCCGGATCGGCGCCGAGCGCCTCGACGATGGTGTCCCCGACCATGTCGAGGTCGTGCGGATTGACCAGGTACGCCTGATGCAGTTCGTGTGCGGCACCGGTGAATTCGCTCAGCACGAGCGCCCCGGTGCCGTCCGCATGACATGCCGCGTATTCCTTTGCGACGAGGTTCATTCCGTCGCGCAACGGAGTGACGAGCATCAGGTCGGCGGCCACGAACAGGGCGATCAGTTCCTCGCGGTCGACGGGCTGGTAGAGATAGTGCACCGGGGGCCGGTGCAGCTGTCCGTGCTCACCGTTGATCCGCCCCACCTGCAGCTCGACCGCGTCGCGCATCAGTGCGTACTGCTCCACCTGCTCCCGGCTGGGGGTGGCGAGCTGGATCATCACCTGCTTCGCCGGATCGAGCCGACCGTCGTCGTAGAGCTCGCCGATCGCCTGCAGGCGCAGATCGATGCCCTTCGTGTAGTCCAGGCGGTCCACCCCCAGGAGAAGGTGCTCGGGGTCCCCGAGTTCCTCCCGGATCTCGGCGGCCCGGGCACGGATCTTCTCGCTGCGTGCCTGCTCCACGAGTTCCGCCGAATCGATGGAGATGGGGAATGCGCCCACCCGCACGGTCCGGTCGCCGCAGTCCACACTGCCCAGACCGTCGCGGATCGGCCGGGTCTCGAGACCGAGCAGCCGGTGGGCGAGCGCCAGGAAGTTCTCCGCGCCCCCGGGCAGATGGAATCCGACCAGATCGGCGCCGAGCATTCCCTGCAGCACGCCGACACGCCACGGCAGTTGCGCGAAGAGCTCGGACGGGGGGAACGGGATGTGCAGGAAGAAGCCGATCTCGAGATCCGGTCGCAGCTCCCGGAGCATCGCGGGCACCAGTTGAAGCTGGTAGTCGTGCACCCACACCGTGGCTCCGGGTGCGGCCGCGCGCGCCGTGGCTTCGGCGAATCGGAGGTTCACCTCCCGATAGGTGCCCCACCAGCTGCGGTCGAAGGTCGGTTTGACCACGACGTCGTGGTACAGCGGCCACAGCGTGCTGTTCGAGAATCGGTGGTAGTAGCCCTCGACCTCGTCCTTGCTCAGATGGATCGGGTGCATCCGCAGCCCGTCGAGGACGAACGGCTCGATCTCCCCTTTCGAGGCACCGGGCCATCCCACCCAGGTCCCGTTGCGGCTCCGGAGGACCGGCTCGAGGGCCGTCACGAGGCCACCGGGACTGCGCCGCCACACTCTCGACCCGTCGGGCTGTTCCTCCAGGTCGACCGGAAGACGGTTGGCCACCACGACGAAGTCCGATTCGTCGCGGTGCGAGTGAGCGGTCACGACAGCCTCCGTGGGAACAGCGCATTCTTCGGTGACGTGGGTACCCTCGCCCGGCCCATCCGAACCGGGCGGTCGCCCTACTCCTCGGCCAGCCGGGACCTCATCTCCGCCAGGGTCCGGGCCAGCAACCGGGAGACGTGCACCTGGGAGACACCGATCTCCCGCGCGATCTCCGACTGGCTCTTCTCTTCGAAGAACCGCAGCATCAGGATGTGCCGCTCGCGCTCCGGGACGCGCTCGAGCAGCGGTTTCAGGAGGAGATAGCGCTCGGACTTCGCGAGCTGCTCGTCCTCCTCGCCGAGCGTGTCCGCCAGCGTCGCACCCGAACCGTCGTCGGACAGATCGAGGGGCGTGTCCAGGGAGGCGGGCTGATATGCACTACGGGCGGCAAGCGCCTCGATGACCTCACCGGTGCCGGCACCGACCTCTGCCGCGATCTCCGCTGCCGTCGGTGACCGGCCCAGACGTTGCGAGAGGTCGTCGGTGACCTTGTTGATGGACACGGTCAGGTCCTTGAGCCGCCGCGGTACGCGCGTGGACCAGGCGTGGTCGCGGAAGTAGCGACGGATCTCGCCCATGACGGTGGGAACCGCGTACGCGGCGAAACCCCGCCCCTTCTCGGCGTCGAACCGGTCGATCGCCTGGAGCAGGCCCACATACGCGACCTGGTTCAGATCGTCGATGTCCTCACCGCGGCCGGCGAATCGCTGAGCGATGTTCTGCGCCAACGGCATCGCGGCCGTAACGATCTTCTCGTGAAGGGCGGTGGCCTCGGCGGAACCGGGGGTGCATGCACGCAGGGCGACGAACAGCTCCGCGAGTTCCGCTTCGTCGATTCTTCGGTTGTTCGCCGGCCCGGCTCCGGCAGGGGGAGAATCGATGTCGGCCAGCGTCATGTCGGCATCCCGATGCTCAGCTTCACCCTCGATTCCGCGGTTTCCCCGTTCGGCGAAGGCGTTTCGCTCGCCGAGACGGTGTCCGCGAGCAGTTCCACGATCCGCCAGTCGAGACTGTCGGATGCCGGTCGCCAGGGTCGCACGGTCGTCGCGGTGACCTCGATGTCGAACACCTCGCGACCCCCGTGGAATCGGCAGGTGATCTCGCTCGCGGGTGCGGCCGCGTCGATGAGGAGCGTGCAGATCTGGTCGACCGCCAGCTTGAGATCGGAGACCTGGTCGAGGGTGCAGCCGCTGTGCATCGCCACCATCTCGGTGAGCATGCGGACGACGGGCAGCCGAGCGTGCAGCGCAGGCACCGACAAGGTCGTCGGAATCCCGGCGCCGCCCGGCTCCGGTTCGGGGGCGGACGGCATCGGATGAGATGCGGTCTGTGTCAAGGTTCTACCTGCTGTTCTGACTCGGGCAGGGAAGTGCGGTCCGTCCCGTAGTTCCACTGCAGATGAATTCGGGTTCCTTCGTCGCCCGTTTCGACGCGGGCGCTGTCGCTGCAGGCGTGCATCAGGCGGATGCCCCGCCCGCGACGCGTACGGCTGGTGTCGGCCTGCGGTTTCCACGAGCCGCGATCGACGATCGAGACCGTCAGAACGCCTTCGTCGGGACGATCGACCGCACACAGATCGTAGGTGCCCGGCTCTCCCGGTGGATACGCGTGCTCGGCGACGTTGGCCAGCGCTTCGTAGGTCGCCAGCAGCATGTCGCCGGTCGTGTCCGCCGGGAGGCCGATCTCGTGGGCGAACTGCGCCAACCGGTGCCGGATCGGGGCGAGCGCGGTCAGGTCGGCGGGAAGCCCGTCGAGGCGGAGGCATCGATATTCGCCGCCGGTGTTCACCGACGCCGGTGGTGCAGCCTGTCGTCCCTGGTAGCTCATACGGTCGATAAGGCAGCTTCGACGGTCGGGAAGATCTCCAGGGTCTCGGACAGCCCCACCAGGACCATCGGCCGCGCGGTCGCCGGACCGTCGGCGACGATCAGGAACCGGGATCTGCCCTCGAGTTCGTCGGCGGTGCGCATGAGCACCGCGAGCCCGGCCGACGAGAGGAACTGGACATCGAGCAGGTCGGCCACCAGTGTGGATGTACCGCACAACGCGGCCAACTCGGTCAGCTTCCGTTCGAACGCCGGTGCGGTGACGACATCGATCTCGCCGGCGGCGTGCAGCACCGCGACGCCCTCGGTGAAGTCGACATCGAGCCTCAGCTGCGAGCCCGGCGTGATTTCGGGCATGTCGCCGGTCGCTACCTTTTCGGGATCCGCTACGCCCACGAGATCGCCCCTCCTGCTTGTTCCGTGCGCGCCCGCGCACCCGCTTCCGGACCGTGACCGCGGAAGTACGAGATCCCGTACAGCGCGTACATGCTCTTCACGACCGACTTACGAGCGGTCTTCCACGGCGCCTTCCCCTGCCTCGTCTGCATCGTTCGCCTCCCTTCTGTGTCACAGCAACGCCCCCTGATACCCACATTCCGGGCCACTCATTCCTCCTTTTTCGGAAATTTCCGTTTCCTCGCTCCGGTGCCCCGGCCGCACGATGGCGCTCCGGCACAAAAATCGGGTGGGCCCGGAGACACGATGTCGTCCGGGCCCACCCGTCGGAGGAGAGGCAAAACGGATGAGGTACGCATTGGCCGGCGACTGGCATCACCTCACTCTCGGTCGAGCGATGACGGCGCTCCGCTTCGGGGTGGAGGCCTTCGGCACCGACGCCTTCGCTACGGGCCGGAGGCCTCCGCCCCTCCGGAGGGCTGCGCTGGGTGGGTGGTATCCCTCTCGGTCGTCTGCCCTGCAGGACGGGGGAATACCGCAATCCGGTTTCCCCGCCGCGATCCCGCAGTGCGGTGGACACACCCATGGATCGTTCCGGCGGTGCCGGGATCTCTCGGCCGAAGGTCTCGATCTCACCGAACAACCCGGAAAGATCCAGGTCGGGCACGAGCAACCGGTTGTCGAGCGATGACAGATCAAGAACTGCAACGGTCGTCATCGGATCTCCCGAAGCAACCGGGGGCGATCAGGCGCTGATCGCCTGGCGCTCGGTTTCCCGCGCGATCTCGATCTTGCGGGGCTTCGCCTGCTCGGCCACCGGGATCGTCAGTCGCAGCACGCCGTCACGATATTCCGCGCGAATCCGGTCGGTGTCGAGATTCTCCCCGAGGAACAGCTGCCGGCTGAAGACACCGCGCGTGCGTTCTGCGGCGATCATGGTGCGTCCCTGATCCAGCTCGGGACGCGACGCCCGCACGGTGACCACGTTGCGTTCGACGTCGAGATCGAGGGAGTCCGCGTCGATACCCGGCAGATCGAACTCCACGAAGAATTCGTCACCTTCCCGCCAAGCATCCATCGGCATGACCGCCGGGCGCGCCGGCGTACCGAATACCTGCTGGGTCAGGCGGTCCAGCTCGCGGAAGGGATCGGTGCGCATCAACATGGTCGCCACCTCCGGTTCACTCCATTCTCAGTTGAAGGAACTCAGATAACCTATGTCATCTGACATAGATATTATGTACCACTGATGAGAGAAGAGTGCAAGGGAGGAAATCAGGTAATCTGACATCCGATCAGAAAGGAATGTCATGGACTCGGATCGACGCGACCACCTGCCCGGTTCGTCCCAGGCGGTGTATGCAATCTCGGTCGCGGCCGAGTTGGCCGGAGTGGGAGTCCAGACCCTGCGGCTGTACGAACAGCACGGCCTGGTCACCCCGGCTCGCAGCGCCGGCGGAACCCGCCGCTACAGCGGGGACGACCTCGCCCGGCTGGAACGGATCGTCGCGCTGGTTTCCCAGGGCATCAATCTCGCCGGAATCGCGCGCATTCTCGAACTCGAGGACGCGAACACCGCACTCACGGCAGAACGCGACCGCCTCCGAGCCCGTCACGAAGCGAACGTGAGCGGAGACGGCCGCGCGGCCGAGGCAAAACCGAAGGTCAGGGACAGGCAGGCGTGACCAGGTCGTAGATCTGCTCGGCCTGCTCGGCAGTCGGCTGCACGTCGTTGTTGGCGGCGAGCGTCATGATCTGCTGCGTGACCTGCTGTTCGTCGGCGCCGCTCGCCAGATCGTTGCACGAGGTGATCACGATGTTCTCGATGCTGGCGTCGTCCCGGTTCTCCGACAGGTCCGAGTAGCCCGTGCGGAACGCGACGACGAAGGCACTCAGTTTGGCCTGGTCGAATGCGCCCAGCTCGTCCGTGGACGTCACCGTGGTCTCGTCGGCGGTGGTCTCTTCCTCCGTGGGCGTCTGCATTTCGACGGAGTTGTCGGTGGTGACCGAAGCGGAGTCGGAGTCGTCGTCGCTGCAGGCGGCCAGGGACAGTACGGCTCCGGATGCGACCAGTGCAGCAGCGATGATCTTCTTCATGGGCCCTCCTCGAGTCGGAATATGTGAACTCGTACCCCGCCGCCGCCCGTCTCAACCGCCCCGCATCGGCCTCGCCGGGACCGGTGGGCCTACCTGTAGTTCCACTGCATCCGGATCTGCGTTCCCTCGTCTCGACGGTCGACCCACACGGAGTCACTGAGGGCCTTCATCAGCCGGAGTCCCTGGCCGCGCCTCGTCATTCTGTTGTCGCTCTCCGGTTTCCAGGACCCTCGATCGACGACGGTGACGGTAAGCGCTGCGTCCTCGTCACTGTGTTCGACGACGAGATCGAACGTGCCCGCGTCGCCGGTCGGATAGGCATGTTCGACGATGTTCGCCAGCGCCTCGTAGGTGGCCAGCAGAACATCGCCGGTGGTGTCCGGCGGCAACCCGATCCCCCGCGCGAATTCCGCGAGTCGGCGACGCACCGTCGCGAGCACGTGCGGGTCGGCGCGTTCGCCTTCGATCACCAGGTTCCGATCCGCCGTAGCCCCCACGACCCGCCTTTCGCACTCGTTCATACCGTCGTCAGTGCCGCTTCGACCGTCGGGAAGATCTCGAGGGTCTCGGCCATTCCCACGAGCGTCATCGGCCGCGCGGTGGCCGGGCCGGTGGCGGCGATCAGGAACCGGGAACGGCCCTCGAGTTCGTCGGCTGTGCGCATCAGCACCGCCAGGCCCGCGGAGGAGAGGAACCGGACGCCGAGCAGATCGACCAACAGTGCCGAGGTATCGGGCACCGAGGCCAACTCGGCGAGCTTCTGCTCGAACGCCGGCGCGGTCACTACGTCGATCTCCCCACTCACGTGCAGCACGACCACACTGTCGGTGAGCTCCACGTCGAGTCCGAGATGCGATTCGGGTGCAACATCCGGGTATTCCATTCGCTGAAGGCTACACGTGATCATCCCCGATTACCCCGCTCGCAACCATTCCACACATCGAAATTCGGCGACGGGTCCGTACCCCTGTTTTCGCACTTCAAACCTGTTTTTTCGAGCTTGACACGCCTGCGCAGAGTGGCCTAGAAGTAATCACCTG
The DNA here is from genome assembly GCF_053589115.1 of Rhodococcus sp. NPDC003383. Classification (NCBI taxonomy): domain Bacteria; kingdom Bacillati; phylum Actinomycetota; class Actinomycetes; order Mycobacteriales; family Nocardiaceae; genus Rhodococcus; species Rhodococcus sp. NPDC003383. The sequence continues at coordinate 134,678 of NZ_JBSFRG010000015.1, forward strand.
TTCGAAAGCGAATTTCGATTTCCCCATCGAGCCGGAGGTATGGAAATGGCCGAGAACACCGGGCGCAGCAAGCGAATCGGACAGTATCGAAATCCCCGTCTGCGTCCCGTCGAAAGCGAGTGGGAATGGCAGCTGCGTGCGGCCTGCCGCGGCACGGACTCGGCAGTGTTCTTCGCGCCGACCGGCGAGTCCCGCCGTGAGCGCCGCCGCCGCGAGATCGCCGCGAAGACCGTGTGCATCAGCTGCCCGGTGCGAGTGGCCTGCCTGAATCACGCACTCGCCGTCCGGGAACCGCACGGCGTGTGGGGCGGACTGTCCGAGACGGAACGTCGGGCACTACGCCCGGCATCCGCCTGAACTCGAACGCATCGGCCTTCCCACAGGTATCGATCCGTCACGCAACGGGCATCCTCCGGTCACACAGCAGGTACGCCCCCGATGGCGCACGAGCGCCGTGCAGGAGAGGACGACTATGCACGCCGATATCGCCGGACGCCCGATCACCTCACGCGGGAACGACCTCGAAACCCCGGACGGATCCCCCACCCGCCTCGCAGATCACCCCATCGGCTTCTCGGGTTCCCTCGCTCTCGCCGGCATCGGCGTGACGGGAATCCCGGCCGCCGTTCTCACCCACTCGGCACCCCTCGGCGCCCTGGTCGCGCTCGCCACCGCCGGAGGCATCCTCACCGCATCGGTGATGATCGGCGGGTGACCCCCTGAATGCAACTCGAAATATATTGCAGCACAAGGTATATCGACGCTTCTACCGGGGAATCCCCGACGCGACACCGATAACGGAAAAAGGAGACTCGACGCTATGTTGTCAATGAGCATCATCGCTTGGATCATCATCGGCGGCCTCGCCGGCTGGATCGGTTCGAAACTGATGGGTACCGACGCCCAGCAGGGCATCCTGCTCAACATCGTCGTCGGCATCATCGGCGGCCTGATCGGCGGCTGGATCTTCAGCCTCCTCGGCGCCGACGTCGAGAGCGGTGGCTGGCTGTTCAGCTTCGTCACCTGCCTGGCCGGTGCGTGCATCCTCCTGTTCCTCGTCAAGCTCGTGACCGGCCGCAGCCGGGTCTGACCGAGGGCCGGTAACTCCGGTACTCCCCCGGGGTGGGGGGGGGCGCGCGGGCCCCCCCCCCCCCGGGGGGGGGGTCGGCAGGGTTTTCAAACACATATCGCCGAGCAATATGAGCAAACAATAAACAAAAAACAAGATAT